>CAXDNE010000003.1:0-83412 GCA_963990595.1 uncultured Methylobacterium sp. | reverse complement strand
GACGACATCATCCGCGTCGAGGACATCTACGGCCGATAGGACAGGCCGCGCCCTGGGCCGTGCGGCCCGGAAGCCCTGCGCGCCGGCCGCGGCAGCGTCGCCGCCGACCATTCGAGACGCGCCCGGCCCGGTTCGCGGACCGGGGCGAGGCTCCTGATCCGGACCGCAAAGGCAGCCCCATGCGTCTGCTGCACCCGTTCGTCGCCCTCGCCCTCGTGGCCTGGCTCAGCCTGCCGCCCGGGCAATCCCGGGCCTCGCCGGAGCCGCAAGGGCCCACGCGGGACAGGGACCCGGACGGGGCCGCGCGCGCGGTCCGGCCCCTGCTCCTGACCGATTACGGGGCGGTTTCGGGGCGGGACTCGACCGCTGCGCTCCAGGCCGCGCTCGACGCCTGCGGCGTCACGGGGCGGCCGGTCCTCGCGCCGGCCGGGACCTACCTCTTCTCCGGGACCGCCGCGTGGCCGACGGCCTCCGGCCAGAACTGCCCCGGCCTCTCCGGCGAGGGCGACAAGACGCTGTTCGTGCTCGCGAACTACAACGGACCGGTGATCCGCGCGACCGTTCAGGCGAACGTCCCGCAGACCGGACGCACGATCGCGCACATCAACACGCAGGCGCAGTGGCCGTCCGCGGCCGCGGCCCACGATCGCGCGGCCCTCATCGACATCGACGGCGCCGCCCCGGGCTGGAGCTACGGCCATTTCCGGGATCTGGGCGGCTACGCGATCGACCACATCGTGAAGATCGACACGGATCCGGGCGTCAAGTCGGGAGACGGGTGGGAAAGCTACTCCGGCTGGAATGACTTCTCCGATCTCTACGGCGGGCCCGGCAGCCAGGGCATCCGGCCGGACAGCTTCCTTCTCTACCCGCGCGGATCCTCGACGGGGAACACCTACACGAATTTCCGCGGCGCCCCGAAGCGCGCCTTCCTCCGCTACGAGGGGCCGGGCTTCGTCGTCGGCGACATCGTGGTCACGGCGGGTCAGCTGGGCGGCGGCCGGGTCATCTCGATCGGCCCGAACACGACGTTCAACCGCAACATCGTCGTCGACGGGACACAGGTCGACGCGGGATCGACCGAGGTCCTGGCGTGGGACGGCGGTCCGACGCCCCCCTCCCGCGTCATGGCGCGCGGCTCGTTCGGTGGATCCGCGCCCTGGTCGGGCGTGCCGCCGCTCGGCCACAGCGCGGTCGACGATCTCGGCGGATCGGGCTGGAGCGCGGGCGCCCACATCGTCGGGCACGGCCGGACGGCCGTCGGCGGCGCCGCCACCAACGTCGCGGAACTCTGGAAGGTGACGATCGCCCCGCGCTCCATGACGCGCGTCGAGGTCTCGGTCACCGGATCCGCCGGCACCCTGGGCTCGGGCGGTGTGGTCAGCACCTTCGACGTCGCGTGCGGCGCGCGCGGCGCGATGCGGACCGTGTTCGTCAGTGGAAATCAGCTCTCGGCCGACGCGACGGCCGGCGTGCCCGCAGGATGGCCGACGATCGCCACGGCCGAGGGCGCGGATCCGGCCGGAAACTGCGTCCTGACCCTGACGGCGCGCTGGCGGGGCGACGGCGCCGCCGATCTCGACACGAACATCCTGGCGCGCCACGGCCGGATGAAGGTGCAGCGCGGCGCGCAGGTCGGCCTCTGAGCGCCACCGCGCCGCAGGGGCCGTCGAAGCCCGACGGGGCCGCCGCCGGCGGAGCCGGCCTCAGGACAGGCCCAGCTCCCGGGAGCGGAGATGGATGAGGTTGTGATAATAGACCTTCGCCCCCTCCTCCGGGCCGCGCGTGTACGTGATCCCACCTTCCTCGACGCATCGCTCGTCGATCGGATACCGACCCGGAAGCGCAGCATAGTTGTTGCCGAGGGAAGCGAGGTCCAGATCCGGGCGCGCGTAGCGGCCCTCGAGCATGATCGTCAGCATCTGATCGATGGCGTGGATGAACGTCTCGGTGGTCGGATGATTCTGCGTCAGCATCAGCTCCCGGCTCCTGATATGCGTCCGGAGAAAATCGGCCACCTTGACGTCCGTCTCGGCCTCGCGCCCTGCAAGGACTTCGGGGCTCTGTGCGACCCGCTCCTCGATGTTGAAGAAGATCTCCCCGGCGTCGTAGGCTTCGATGATCTCGTAAGCGTTCGCGCCGGCGGCGAAGAGGGCGTCGATCGGCGCCGCATTCTGCACGGTGCCCTCGTGATACAGCGGCCAGAGGCCATTGTTGTAGATGTAGGGAAACGAGATCTTGCGCGCGTCCGGATGCACGCGGGACATCACGTTGTCCTCGCCGGCCACGGTCGAGAACTTCCCCTGGCTCGCCCCTAAGGGCTGGTAGATGAATACCTCGGCCTGACCTGCCGCGCGGATCAGGTTGTCATAGCTATCTTCGCCGGAGATGATCTTATAATTCTCGAAGTTTGAGATATGATCTTCGGAGATGTTGCGTGTCAGCAGCGGGATGATTGTCTTGACACCGATACCCTGGCAGTTTGCATAGATGACGACACGCATGGTCTATTCCGGCTTTCAGGCTTCGATCACGTGCGGATGATGGCGGTCGATGGGCCCGTCTCGGGCCGACCATAGTCAATATCCCTCTCGCTGGCGATGGATGCCACCCGGCCGAACCCGCGGCTCGCGGGGACGCCATCTCCCGGGGCGCCGGTCCAGCCCAGGCCGTCGAGATTGCCCGCGCCTCAGCCGTCGCACTTGGGGGATGGGGACGGATCGCGCGTCGCGGTGCCGAGCCCGCAATCTGGACCGGTTCAGGCCACCGGCAAGGCAAGTCCGCGCCTTGCACGCGCTGCCTGCCTCTGCACCCGTGAGGGCCGCGAGGGCGCTTGACGACCCTAGGGTTGCCGAGCACGTGGGGGGATCGCCGAAGCCGAGATGCCGCCACGCCACGCACGACACCCCGAACGGCCGAGCGCATCGCGGGTGCGCCGCGGCCTCCAGCGCGTTGAGGATGAAGGGTCATGGGTCCAGCTATCAGTATGGATACGGCAGTCGTAACCTGCCGTCGCGATCTGGGACTCCTGAGACTCATGCTCACGAGTTACGCCCGGTTCTGCCGGACCGAAGGATCTCTGTTGATCTTCCACGATGAGGACGATGGCGACGAGATCCGCCGGATGGACCTGCCGCCCCGACATCGGCTCATCGCGAAGCAGTCCCTGGGCATTCCCGGCGACGACTTCCGGCGTCAGATGGCGATCAAGCTGAACATCGATCTCTACACCGACAAGGACTACGTCTGGGTCATCGACTCGGACTACCTGCTGCTGGATTTCGTCAGCGAGAGCGATTTTTTCGCGCAGGGTCGGCCGATCTGGCTCATGCGGCCCTGGGACAACGAACCGAGTTTGCGATGGCGGAAGCCGACGGCGGACGTGCTCGGCTTCGATCCGCCGTATCAGTTCATGGACAGGGCGCAATATGTCTTCGCGCGCCCTGTCCTGCAGCGCATCCGGGAGGCGATCCCGCGGGAGAAAATCCTCCATCCGGGCATGCCGCCGAGCGAGTTCATGATCTACGGCGCGTTCGCGCACCGCCATACGAACGACGCCTATGAATGGCGGTTCGTCGACGATGCCGCGCCGTCCCTGAGTTACGAAGTGAACCAGCGGCCTCCGACCTACGCCGAGTTGGACCCGCATGTCGGACTCGCGGCCGCGGCGGGCAGCAAATACTGCGTTTTCTGGTCCTACTGGATCCTCTCCGAGATCAAGATGGTGGAGTTCCTCAGGGATGCGTGCGCGGCGCACGGGATCGACGATTCCGGCCTGAAAGCCCGTCTCGATGCGGAACTCACGGCTTCGCGTGACCGGCTGATCGGGCGCCTGTGCGCGGATCGGGAGGCGATCGATGCCGACCGCCGTGCGAAGGACGATCTGATCGGGCGCTTGTCCCGCGAGATCGCGGCGATCAACGAGGACCGGTCGGCCAAGGATGATCTGATCAATCGGCTGGTCAGAGAGATCGAAATCATAAACGACGATCGCGAGAAGAAGGACCACGTCATCAGGGTGCTCAGCGGCAGCCAGTAGCCGGCGCCCGGGCGGGCGGGCTGCGGCCCGGCCGCCCGCGCCGGCGGGGGGCGGTCTGACCGCCCTCAGATCTCCGCGAACGCGCCGGCCAGGAGGAGTGGCCGGACCGTCCGGTACGTGTGCCCGAAGGCCAGCTTCAACAGCACCTCGGACCGGACGAGACAGCACCCGACGGGCACGCCGGGATCCCGCACCAAGCGGCCGAGTGAGCGCACGCGAGAGCGCTTGAGGAGCAGCAGGGCCGTGTGAGACCTGGAAATCCTGGGGGCTATGACGATGTCGGCCCCGGGCCGGGCGCGGACCGACGTGCAGATGCGTTCGAGATCATGGTCCTGCGCGAAGGCGGGACCCGAAACCAGAAGCGACCAGGCGCCCGAGGCGATCTCGGCGAAGGATTGCAGAGACGCGACCTTGTCGACGGCCTCTCCGAGGTGCCGGACCTTGATCCGCCCGTCAGAGCCCCTGTAGGCCGTCGCCGTGTCGATCACGTCGGGATCGAGCCGGGACGACACGATCAGGCAGATCTCACAAGCGGGGGATCCGATCGACAGGACGTCTTCGACGAACCGTGCGAGTTCGGCCGATCGGCAAGAGCTCAGATCGACGAAGATACTGACCCGATGCTGGGAGTCCGTCGGATCCTGTTCGGCATCCGGCGCAGCGGCACGCGCGGGGGGCGGGACCGCTTTGTTGCCGGACAGGTGCCTGACGAAAGGGGGGAGATCCGCCTCGAAACGCAGCTGCGCGACGCGGTCGGCGACGGCGCGGCCGATCCGCTCCGGCGAGAGGATCTCCTGCACGCGCCGCGCCGCGCGCGAACCGACGGCCTGCGCCGCCGACGGGTTATCGACCACGTGCGTCATGAGCTCGCTCAGGTGGGACACGCTCGGATCCGCCCACACGCTCCCGGTCTCGTACGGGAAGGAAGCCTGCCCTGTCCTGACCAGCGCGTATCGCAGCAGGAAGCTGCAGTCCTCAAGGGTGAAATCCGTGTTCCCCGAGTACGACGTGGCGATGACCGGTTTGCCGTCCCGCATATACTCGGCAATGTTGAGGCCGAATCCTTCCGCGCGATGCGCGGAGACGAGGCAGTCCGTGCTGTCCAGCAGGCTCTGCAGGGCCGCCGGCGTCAGGAGATCGGAGACGACGTGGATATTCCGGTCGGGGGCGATCGCGCGCAGCAGGTCCTCGACCTCGGCGCGGTTGTGATGCGCGGAGTGGAATTTGAGGAGAAGATGGACATCCGCGCGGCGCGCAAAGCTGGCTCGGAAGGCCGCGATGACGGCCTGCGGGTTTTTCCGCTCGAGCTGGCTGCCGACGTCGAAGACGCAGACGAAGACGAACCCGTCCGGTCTGTTCCAGACCTTCGGAGCGTCGGCCGGGTCCAGGCGCGGGGTCAGGGCGGGCCTGATGGTCGTCACCGGGAGGGGGGACACGGTCGCGATCGCGTCCCGATTGAAGTCGCTCAGAGCCCAGATCTCATCGAGATTCTCGAACCTGTCCTGCCAGTCCGGCCGGAAGGCGCTGAGTTCCCAGGCCCAGATCGCGATGTTGTAAGCATCGTCGAACAAGGTCTGCCCGAACTCGGACATGAACTGCTTGATGCCGATCGCGTTGACCTGGATGACGTTGATCCGATAGGGCGGCGCCGGCTCCGCATCCTGCGGATCGATGTGAAAATGTCCGTTAAAATACTCGTAATTGACGAGGCGCAGCGGCAGGCCCGCGGCCCGGAATGCGGCGAGGTATCCCCGCGCCGCGGCGCCGAGTCCGCTCTGCGAGGACAGGGGCGCATAGAAGTTCACGCCCAGCGGCCGGCCCAACAATCTGGCGATGCAGGTGCGCCGCCGATACGCGGGCCCTTCGCCGGTCGTCCGGCCCTCCCGGCGCCCGTGCTGCAGCCAATGGTCATGGGCGGCGTTCAGATCCTGGCCGAACGCCGCCTGAAGGTCCGGGTGCGCGTTCAGGTACGTGATGGGATTGAACGCCGGCGCGGGCGACCGGACGGACGTCCCGGCGGCCGCCAGGTCCCGCAGATGCTTGCCGATGGTCGGCCGCAGGCCTTCGGTCTCCTCGCGCCGGCCCAGGGCTCTCCAGTGCTCGTCGGCGGACCTGAACGTGCCCTCCGCGATGGCGCGCCGGACGTCGGGGTTCAGCGCGAGATAGAGATCCTCGTCAAAGGCGTGCGGCATGCGGGTTCCTGTGACCGGGAGCCGGGGGGCTTCGAGGGAGCGTCGACGGGGCGTGCCGCCTCGGCCGGAGCCGGCCCGCGCCGGCGGTGCATCCGGCGCATCATCGCGGAGGCCCGGATCTCAGACCCTGGCCGCGTCGGCCGGGCCGGCCACCCCGCGCGTCGCCACCGGGATCGGCGCGCCGGGGGCCGGTCGCCGCGCGAACCCGGCGCCGCAGGCTCCGCCTTAAGGAGTGGATGCGAGACGTCTGAGGCAGGACTGCACCACCTCGAACCGCGATTTCCCGCCGTCCTGCTCGGCATCATAGCCGGGCAGAGCGTGGCAGAAGTCGGATTCGGTGCTGGTCAGATGGTCCGAGACGAGCTGCCTGCAATAGCGCTTCGTGATGTCGTTCGCCTCCGCGATGCCGCGGGTGTCGGGCCGCGTCGATAACCCTTCAGGATTGACGTAATACGCGACATGGGGAACGTTCGATTTGAAGAACGTCTTTCCTGCGACTTGGCATCGCATCCAGAACTCGTAATCGCCGGCGGATTTGTAGGTCGTGTCGAACAGGCCGAGCTCGTCGTGGAGGCTCCGCCGCCACATTGGGGCGTTGTGCGGGCTGTTGAATTCCAGCAGGTTATAGCGGCTCACGACCGGCAGATTCGTCGCGAAGCCGCAGCGGCGGATGTCGTCGAAGCTGAGATCGCGCTCCATCGCGTAGAACACGTCCTGATAGACCACATCGACGAAGGGCAGAGTCTGGAGCGCCGCGGCCTGGATCTCCAGCGACTCGGCGGCGCGGCAATCATCCAGGTTCGCGTTGGTGAGGAACCGGCCGGTACTCTTCTCTACGGCGTAGTTCCACGCATCGTAGATCCCGATCCTGTAGTCGATCCGATGATAATGGATGTTGGCGTGCTTGGCCTGATAGGGCCGGATGATGCTGATCTCGTCCTCCGGCGAGGCCGCATCGACAATGATCAATTCGCAATCTTCGAAGATCGTCTGTGACGTGATGTTCTCCATGAAATTCTTGATATATTTGGCCCCTTTGTACATGCTGGTGATGATGCTGATTTCCGGCTTGGCCGGACGGGAATACGGCAGCCGGGGATGGCGACGCGTCGTGTCGAAATCGGCTGTCGGGTCAGCCCGCAGCCGATCCCGCCGCTCGCGCCACCGGTCGATGGTCAGGTTCTCCCTCTCGCCGTACAGATGCGCGACATGGGCTTGCGCGAGCCCGAACTGTGCGCGGGTCGGGTTGAGCTTCTCGACCGCCGCGTAGTTGAAGAAGCTCTCGATCAGGTCCTTCCGCCCGACCGTCTTCTGCACCAGCGCGGTCGCGTAATGCTCGACCTCCCGGGGGGTGGCGCCGCGGCCGAAGGCGATCTCGAACAGGAGCTGCACGAACTGACCCTCCGGCAGGAGAGCCAGATCCGGCCGGTACCGCAGCTTCTGGGCCTCCTCCCCGAACTCGATCGTCTCGAGAATGGCGCTGAGGCGGCTGCCCTGCGCCTTCAGCGCCGCGTATCGCAGGTACTCGTCGTCCCGGGGCGCCCGACCGAGAAACCGGTCGTGGAACATCAGGAGATAATCGCGGAAGTCGGCCTCGGACAGCGCGACCGTGCCGTCCGGCGTCTCGGATGACGGCACCTGCGCCGCCTGTCCCGCGAGGTCGCGGCTGCCTTCCAGGACGGCCTGGATCGAGCTGTAATCGAGCCCCAATTTCAACTTGCGATACCAGGCCTTCTTCTCGGGCTCGGTCGCGTCGCGCCCGGTGGCGGCGAGGAAGATCTTCCGGAGCAGGGCGTCGAAGATGGTCTGCGGCTCGTCCCGATATTCCTCCGCGAGGGCGTTCGGGGCCCGGCCCTCCTGCACCCCGAAGGCGAGGTAGTGCTCGACGGGGTCGCGGCCGGCCTGGGCGATGTCCGGATAGCGCCGCAGGTACCACGCCGCGTCGATCCGGTGCGCCAGGAGACGCCGGAGCTCGGCGGCCTCGTTGGGGAACCGGCCCTCGAAGCGCCCTTTCAGGACGTAGTGGTCGATCGGGTCCTGGCCCGGGTCGATCTCGCCCGCGTAGCGCTCCCGGTACCAGGCCGCATCGACCTGCGGCCGCAGGACGGCGCGCTCCTCGGCACCCGCGTCGGGGAAGCGGCCCTCCGCCCGGCCGAAGCGGAGATAATGGTCGGCCGGGTCCATGTCCCCGGCGCCGACGTCGGGGTAGCGCTCCCGGTACCAGACCGGATCGACCTGGGCGCGCAGGACCGCGGTCTCCTCGGTGGCCGCGTCGGGGAACCGGCCCTCGGCCCGGCCGTAGGACAGGTAGTGGTCGGCGGGGTCCATGTCGCTCGCGGCGACGTCGGGATAGCGCGCCCGGTACCAGACCGGATCGACCTGGGCGCGCAGGCTCGCGGCCTCCTCCGCCGCCGCATTCGGGAACCGGCCTTCGGCCCGGCCGTAGGACCGGTAGTGATCGGCCGGGTCTTGGCCCGCCGCCGCGACGTCCGGGTACCGCGACAGGTACCAGGCCGTATCGACGTCTCCGGGCGCGTCAGACCGAGGATAGGTATCAGGCATGGGTTCGGCTCTTGGCAGGACGAGGCAGTCGGTCTGAGCGGAAGGGGGCGCGATCCGTCGCGGGCGATCGGCCTAACGCATGGGGATGCGATCCATGGCTTGCAGGACCTGGGCCACCGGGACCCGGTAATTCGCGTGAAAATGGTGGACCGTTTCGCCCGCGACCGTGTTGCCGCGGACGAAGATCAGTCTCGCCCCGCTCGACTCGATCATACTGGTGTATCCGCGAAAATTGAATGACCGATTCTCGTGGATCAGCGCGATCACCCGCGCGTGAGGATTGCAGAAAATGCAGTTGGTGAGCGCGGAACTCGCCGATCCGACGATCGTGTCGGCCGTGTGATAGAGCGCGACCTGCTCGGCGAAGGACAGTTTCTCGGGATAGACCACCTCGAAACCCTGCCGCGTCAGCACATCGATGATCTCGGCCTCGTTGAGGAGCTGGCGCTGGGCGAAGCCCCGGCGCGAGAGGACGATCCTGCGCCCGGTGCGCCGGAGATCGACGCCGCGCGCCGCGAGCCGCTCCAGCACCGCGCGCCGCATGGCGCCCAGCACGTCCGCCGGCCAGATCGCGTCGTAGACCGGCACGCCGGGCCGCGAGTCGAACGGGAAGAAGGTCGGCACCGGGGCGACGCCGAGCTCGCGGAACCGTGTCGCCTGCGCGGGCAGCGGCAGGATCTGTCGACCGCGCGTGTCGAGCAGCTCCACGATCTGCCGGTGCGTCTCCGGCATGTGGTCGTCGATGCAGATCGGGAAGCCCGACGGGCAGGCGGGATCGTTGAACCACAGCAGGCGCGGCACGAATTCGAGGAGCCAGTGGCCGTAATTCTTGCTCTGGAGCCCGAACAGCATCAGCCCGGCCTCCAGCGTGCGCGTCTCGGCCGGCTCCTCCACCAGGGCCCGCTTGGCGCCGTAGACCGCCGTCATGATCTGATCCGGGTTCACCCCGTCCTTGATGTCGGCGATGCCGCTGAGCGGGTGGGCGGCGAGGTCGTAGATCAGGCGGCTGCCCTGGAGCACGAGGTTGCTGCGCGGGAAGGTCAGGCAATCCGTGAACCGGGCGACGTATTGCGGGGGCGCGTCGAGGGAGCCGCAGTCGGAGGTCAGCGCCACCGGGCCTTCGAGGAAGGCGATCTCGGGCTCGGGGATCCGGCGCGGCCCGAGCAACTCGCGATAATCGCCCGCCCCCGCGGCGGCGGCCTCCCGGGCGGAGACGATGTCGTAGATCCGCAGCGGCCCGAGGCCGAGGACGTGCCGGGTGCGCTCGTGGAGCGCCTGCGCCTCCTCGTGCCGCCCCGCCTCGGCCAGGGCGTTCATCTGCAGGATGCGCAGGTTCCGGATCTTGCGCTCGAGCGTGTCGCCGTCGATCGTCAGCGCCTGCCCGCCCAGCTGGTCCCGGGCGACGCGCGCGAGGAGGTAGCTGCGCACCGCGCCCTCGGCATCGCCGGCGAGCTCGTAATCCCAGGCGATGTGGATGAGGGACGGGTCGTTCTGCCCGCGATCCTCGGCCTCCGCCTTGGCCGCGCGCAGCTCCTGGAGCAGCCCCTCCACCGGGTCGAACACCTGGCGCCGGCACAGGTCAAGGATGCGCGTCCGGATGGCGGCGAGCCGGTAGGATGCCGCCCGCGCGGGCGTCACCCGGGCCGCGAGGTCGTAGGCGCGCGCCGCGAGGTCGAGCCGGTTCTCGCCCTGGAAGCGGAAGGCCAGGGTGGCGAGGTGCTGCGCGGCGACCGCCGGCCGGCCCTCCGTCAGCGCGGACAGGCCGGCCTCGATCGCGTCGAGCGCGGCGGCGCCGTTCGTTCGGTTGGCCTGCGTCAGGATCCGCCGGAAGTCGCCCTGCATCGTTCTCGACCGTTCCTCTCGGCACGCGACCGCAGGGCGCGCGCGCAATGCGGCGCCTCAGCGGGCCGCCAGAGACCGCGCCACGCAGCCGCACACCGCGCCGATCTGCGCCGGCGTGATCGCCGGGAAGAACGGCACTCCGATGGCGCCGGCGGCCACCGCGGCGGTCCGCGCGAGGCCGTCGTGCCGGCAGGTGGCGAAGGCGGGATGCACATGGCAGCCGGTCCCGTACCAGCGCCGCCACTGGATCCCGTCCGCGTCGAACCCGGCCGTCACCGCCTCGGCGGCGGCGGGCTCGAACAGCGCGGTGATCGTCATGGTCAGCCACTCCGTGCCGAAGCCCGGCTGCATGCGCACGCCGATCCGATCGAAGCCCGCGACATAGGCCAGCGACGCCTCCCGCAACTGCCGGATGCGCGCCTCGAGACCGTCGAACACCGCCAGCCCGACGGCGGCGGCGTATTCCGAGATCCGGTAATTGCCGCCCCGCACCTCCGAGACGCGGCTGCTCGGCGAGAAGCCGAAGCCCGTCATGGCGGTGGTCTGGGCCACCAGATCGGTATCGGTGGTGAGGATCGCCCCGCCCTCCCCGATCCCGAGCGCCTTGGTGGCGTGCAGGCTCACGCAGATCGGCTGCGCGCCCACGCGGTGCAGGTTGAGCGTGGCGGCGGCGGCGTCGAACACCACCGGGATGTTGTGCGCCGCCTCGAACGCCTCCCAGGCGGCGATGTCGATCGGCGCGCCGTAGGGGCTGACCACCACCACGGCGGCGACATCGCCCCCGGCCGCCGCCACGGCCCGCGCCGCGATGGCGGGCGTCAGCGCCAGGGTCTCGGGATCGACATCCGCGAAGAACGGCTCCAGGCCGACATTGACCGCCGCATGCGCGGTGGCCGCGAAGGTGTAGGCGGGCATCAGGCAGAGCCGGCCGCCCCGGCCGGCGATCCGGTAGCGCAGGGCGAGCTCGATGGCCGTGGTGCCGCTGCCGGTGATCGTCGCCGCAACCGGGGCGCCGCCGGCCCGTTCCGACACGAAGCGGCAGAGCCTGTCGGTGAACTCGCGGGAGAGCGGCCCGTAATTGCTGTAGATGCGCGACTGATCGATCCGCCGCAGATACGGAACGATTGCATCCGTCTCCGGCAGACTTGGAATGAGCACGGGGATCATCGTCGAGACACGTCCTGATTGTCTGCCGCCACCATCCTCATACGCATGCCCGGTGACGGGGCCCGCTATACATGGCCGGGCGGGAGCGCGGAAGGCGCCGGCCCCGGGCCGGGCTCGGACCCAGGCCGCCACCCCTCTAGGTGCGCCGCAAGGGCCGGGCCGGATTGCCGAACACCGTCTGGCCGGGCGCCACGTTCCGGATCACCACGGCGCCGGCGCCGACCACGGCGTGCGCGCCGATCCGGATCCGCGGGATCACGCAGGCCCCGGTGCCGAGGAACGCCCCCTCCTCCACGCGGACATGCCCGGCGAGGTGGACCCCGGGGCTCAGCGTGGCGAAATCGTCGAGGACGTCGTCATGGGCGACGGTGCAGCCCGGATTGACGAGGACGTGCTCCCCGAGCCGCGCATCCGCCGTGATGGAGGAATGGCCGAGGATCACCGCGCCCGCGCCGATCCGGCTGCTGGCGCCGACCAGCACCCCGGGATCGATGACCGAGGTAAACTGCGCGCCGATCTCCGCCCGCAGATGCGCGACCGCCCGGGCGCGGGGCCCCGGCTCGCCGAGGGCGACCACGAAGCGCAGGCTCGCATCCCCCGCGAAGCTGCGCAGGTCCCGCACCACCGGCCGGCCCCGGAACGTCTCCGGCGCGTCGATCCCCGGATCGACGATGCTGGCCTGCAGCTCGATCGCGGTCCCGTGGGCGTTGAGGCGCTGGAGGGCATCGACGATCTCGCGCGCGAGCGCGCCGGCGCCGTACAGGACGAGGCGGACGGTCATCGCGCCGGGATCCGGGATCGGATCCGGCCCGATCGCGGCCTGTCGCTCCGGTCATCGTCCCGGTCATCGTCCATGCGCGGGGTCCCCTGCCTGTCCGGTGCCCTGCCCTACACGAGACCGCGCGCGCCCTCCAGCGCCGCGCCCGCCGGCCCTCCGCCGACAGGCTCACCCGGATCCCTCGTCACGGCGCGCCGGTTCCAGTACACCGCCCGCGAGGGCGCGCCGCCCGACCGGCGCGCGGACGGGCAGGTTCGATCAGGCGCGCAACCGACATGAGGCCGACGCAGACCTTCATCGACCTGATCCGGACGGTCAATCGCGACAACGCGTCGGACGTCGTCGCGCGGCTCCGCGCCCTCGTGGCCGAGGCGGGCGCGGCGCAGCCCGGGGCGCTCTGCCGGCACCTCGAGACCCTCGCGTTCCGGCTCGACGGGGAGGACCGGCTCGACGCCGCGGCCGAGACCTACGCGCTGATCGCCACGCTCGCCCCCGCCGACCGGGAGCGCTGGATGAAGGCGGCCGTCACGGCACGCCTGCGCGACCTGTGCGCGCGCGGCCGGTTCGACGCGGCCGAAGCCTACGTCGCGCAGCTGCGCGCCGACGGCGCGGCGCCCGCGCTGATCCAGGACGGGGTCGCGACCTTGCTGCGGCTCGGATGGGCCTACGAGTGCCAAGACGCGCCCGAGCCGTGCCTCCACTGCTACCGCCTCGCCTCCGCGCTCAACGGCGGCGATGCGGGCGTGACCACCGAGGACGGCGACCGGCTCAGCACCAAGGTCAAGAACCTGCGCCGCCTGCTCCTCGATTCCCTGCTGGAGGCAGGGCGCTTCGACGCGGCGATCGCCCTGCACGCGGCGACGCGGCACATCACCGGCTCCGGCGCGCTGGAGGCCTACGACATCGTGTCCGTCCAGGCCCTCGCGGCGGCCGGCGGCACCCGCTCCCACGTCACGGTGCTCCCGGAGCGCCGCATCGCCGCGCCCGCGCTGCGGTTCTGGGAGCCGCCCCCCGCCCTGACGTCGGAGGCGGGCAGCCTCGACATGCCGGCCCAGTATCTCGCCTTCCTCGAGAGAGCCCGCGCCTTCCCGCGCAGCAACGTGGTCATCGCCGGCGGCAAGCTCGTCTACGACCTCGCCGCCCATCCGCGCCGCCCGGACATCCTGCTCCAGGACGGCCTCAACCCCGACCAGATCATGACCGCCGCCTTCGGCGCCACGCGCGCCCTCGTGGAGGTGCCCGAGGACCCGCAGGCGATCGAGGCCGGCCTCATGATGTTCGGCCTGCAGAGCCGCAATTACGGGCACTGGTTCTGCGAGTTCGTGCCGCGGATGCTCTGCTACAACGACCCGCGCTGCCCGGACGGGATCCCGCTCTGCATCGACGACCACATGCCCGCCTCGCACGGGGAGATCCTGCGCCTGCTCGACACGCGCGACCGGCCCGTGATCACGCTGCCGCCCAGGCCGGTGGCGTTCGGGCTCCTCGGGATGGCGCCGGTGCCGGCCTTCTTCCCCTTCGACATGAAGCCCGGCCGCCCCTTCTACGACACGGTCTGGCCGGCCGATGTCTTCGCGGCGGTGCGCCAGCAGATCCTCGACCGTGCCCGCGCGCAAGGCATCCTCTCGGGCCGGACGGACCGGCGCCTGTTCATCTCCCGCAAGGCCTTCACCCAGCGCGCCCTCGTCAACGAGGCGGAGATCGCCGAGCGGCTGCGCCCCCTGGGCTTCGAGGTGATCTACCCGGAGACGATGTCGTTCCTCGAACAGGTCGAGGCCTTCCACTCGGCCGCCCTGGTGGTGGGCTCGTCGAGCTCGGCCCTGAGCAACGCCCTGTTCTGCGGACCCGGCTGCCGGATCCTCGGCCTGATCCACGAGGAGCGGTCCTTCAACTTCCGGGGCTATACCAGCTTCATCGAGGCCGGGGGGGCGCGGATCCTGTTCCTGCGCGGCCGCACGCTCCCGCGCCCCGGCGTGCACGCCTTCCACGTGAGCTACGTGGTCGATCCCGGGAAGGTCGTGGCCGCCGTGGCGGCGCTCGAGACCGAGGCCGCCACGGGGGTCCGGGCCGGGTTCCCGGTGCCGGCCGCGGAGGACCGGCCGATCCGCCTGCCGGAGCGCGGGGCAGACCGGCCGCGCGACACGCAGGCTGCCGGGCCCGCGCGCGTCGATCCCGACCGGCTCGCGCGCGTCACGACCCTGGCGGCCGGCCCGCATGCCGGCGCGGAGGCCGGCCTGTGCGCCCTGGAGGCGGTGGCCTACCTCGCCGGCGAGCCCCACTCGGATGAGCCTGCCTGCGCGTCGCCGAGCCTCGCCGCCTTCATCCGGACCTGGAGCGACCGCCTTCCGCAGGAGGAGCGGGACGCCCTGATCCTCCCGCTCGTCCCGCGCCTCGTCGGCACGCGCGGCTCGGAGGCGCTGGAGCGAAGGCGCGTCGCCCTGGTGGCCGATTGGCTCGTCCGCACCCACCTGCCGGCGTGGTTCCGCCTCGCCAAGCTGAACGTCGAGGCCGACGAGCTGGCCGACCGGCCCGCGCTCGGGTCGGTCGCCGATCTCGCCGCCTGGTGCGATCACCTGAGGCGCGCGCGCAAGCGGGCGGCGGTCGCGAACCTCACCCTGCGCCTGACGGGCAATGCGGTCCGGGCCGCGGCCTGGGACGGGGCGCATCAGGCCGCCTGGGCCGTCCTCCGGGACGAAGTGGATGCCGCCGGCCCGCCGATCCGCGCCGCCGGCTGGGACGCGGCCTACGCGGCCGCCTACGCGGCGGCCCGGGCCTGCGGGAAGGCGCCGCTGGAGCCGACGCGGCGCGCCCTCCAGGACTCCGCCCTGGCGCTGGTCGAGCGCATGATCGCGCTGCGCGAGGCCGATCCGGACGATGTGGGCCGGGAATCGGGGGCGCCGCCGGCCGGCGCGCCGCCCCGGGCCGGCGCCGAGGCCCGGGCATGAGCGCGCACCGGCCGAGCGGGCTGCCGGAGGATTCCGCCGGATCGGGCCGGCCGACGCCGTCCCTCGCGGGGACCCGCTGCCTCGTGCTCGGCGGCAGCGGCTTCCTCGGGCTGAACCTGTGCAACCGCCTCGCGGAGGCGGGGGCCGAGGTCACCTGTTTCAGCCGCAGCCACCCGCAGCCCGCAGTGCTCGACCGGCGCGTCGCCCGGGTGACCGGCCAGTTCGCCGACCGACTCGCAATCGCCAACGCGGTCGAGCGCCAGGACGTCGTCTTCCACCTCATCGCCGGCTCGATCCCGGAGAGCTCGAACCGGGATCCGTCGGCGGAACTCGCGGCCGCACCGATCGCCACCCTGCACCTGCTCGAGATCTGCCGGTCGGCCCGGATCAAGAAGCTCGTGTTCTCGTCCTCCGGCGGGGCGATCTACGGGATCCCGCGCGCCATCCCGATCCCCGAACAGGCGCCGACCGACCCGATCTCGGCCTACGGCATCAGCAAGCTGATGATCGAGAAGTCGCTCCACCTCTACCGGCATCTCCACGGGATCGACTACCAGATCCTCCGGATCGCCAACCCGTACGGACGGTTCCAGCTCGGCACCAAGCACCAGGGCCTGATCGGGAGCTACATCCACCGCGTGCTCTCGGACCTGCCGCTGGAGGTCTGGGGGACCGGCGAGGTGGTGCGCGACTTCCTGCACGTCGACGACGTCAGCGACGCCTTCCTGGCCGCGGTGGGCTATGACGGGCCGCACAAGATCCTGAACGTCGGCAGCGGACGGGGCCTGAGCGTCAACCAGATCATCGCCGAGCTGGAGGCGGCCTTCGGGTGCGACCGCCTGCCCTGCGTGCACAAGCCGAGCCGCGCCGCCGACGTGCCCGCCAACGTCCTCGACACCGCCCTGATCCGGTCCGAACTCGGCTGGCAGCCGCGCGTGGCCCTGCGCGAGGGGCTCGTCGGCACCATCGCGTGGATGCGCGCGCATCTGGCGGCGCTGCGGGCGGGGCCCGCGGCGGCGCCCGCCCTCCGCGAGGGATGAGACGGACCGGCCGCCCCGGAGTGGCCACGTTTGTCGGCGACAGCGCAGCACTCCGATCCGCGAGGAGACCGCATGTCCTTCCTGCACGATCTGCCGATCGCCGACCTGATCGCGCATTACGGCTATCTGGCCATCTTCGTGATCATCACGCTGGAGAGCGCCGGCCTGCCCCTGCCCGGTGAGACGGTCCTGCTGACCTCGGCGGCCTATGCCGGCAGCACCGGCAACATCAACATCGCCATCGTGGTGGCGATCGCCGCCACCGCCGCGGTCCTCGGCGACAATGCCGGCTACTGGGTCGGCCGCCGCTGGGGCCTGCCGCTGCTCCTGCGCAAGGGCCACCTGATCGGTCTCGATCACGGGCGGCTCAAGCTCGGCCAGTACCTGTTCCGCCGGCACGGCGGGAAGATCGTGTTCTTCGGCCGGTTCACCGCGATGCTGCGCGCCTACGCGGCCGTCCTCGCCGGCGTGAACAAGCTCGATGCCCGGCGCTTCTTCGCCTTCAACGCCCTCGGCGGCGTGGCCTGGGCCTCGATCATGGGCTTCGGGGCCTATCTCTGCGGGCGCTCGATCGAGAACGTCATGGGGCCGGTCGGCCTCGGGCTGCTGGCCTTCGTCCTGCTCGGGGCCGTAGCCCTGTGGCTGTTCATGCGCCGCCACGAGGCGCGCCTGATGGTGGATGCGGAGGCCGCGATCCCGGGCCCGCTGGCCGAGGGCCTGGCCGCCGAGACGCCGCGGGCCGAGCCGGCTCTGAACAGGGCCGCCGACCCGGATCGGAGCAGCCCGGTCGGGGCGGATTTCCAGAGCCAGGTCGAGGCGCTCCTGTCCCAGCGGGACACCGACCGGGCTCCCCCGAGCGCGCCCGCGGTCGAAAGACCGCGGCTCAGGGCCCTGCCCTTCTGGTTCAGGATCCCGGTGCTCCTCCTCGCGGCCCTGGCCGGCATGTCGCTCGCCTCCTGGTATTACGGGGTCACGGGCGGTTTCTACGGGCGCCTCGTCGGCCATGTCGGCATCTTCGGCATCGTGCTGATCCTCGGCCTGCTCGCCGGAATCCTGACGCTCATCGGCCGGCGCCTGGGCGCGCCGCCGGCCGCCTCCGGGGGCGGGCGCGAGGGGGCGATGAACTGGGCGGCGTGAGCCGGCACGCGGGCCGTCCGACGCTGTCGGGCGGCCGGTGACGACCGGCCGCGCGGCGAACTGATGAGCCGTCGGCCCGCTCGGGGCGGCCCCCGTCCCGCGGCGGGGTAGGCACGTCCGGCCCGCTATGCGAGAAGCCCGCCGCGCGCGGGCTCGGCGGGACTGGAGCGCGCCGGGAGAGACGGACGACGGCATGCATCCCGATCTGGCTGGATTGTTCGATGCGGGCTGCGTGGCCCGGCGCTACGGCGCGGCGCGCGGCCTCGACACGGCGGCGGCCTACGCGGCCGAGGGCTGGTCCGCGACGATCGATCCGAACCCCCTGTTCGACACGGCCTTCTACCGGGCGCAGGTGTCGCCCGGGGACGTGACCGGCCTCAGCCCGGCCGAGCATTACTGCGCCCACGGGGCCGCAATCGGCCTCGATCCCGGTCCGCTGTTCAGCACCCGCACCTACCTGACGCTCTATCCCGACATCGCCGAGGCCGGGGTCAACCCGCTCGGCCACTATCTCCATTACGGCGCCGCCGAGGGGCGGCTGCCCAATCTCCTGGAGGGACGGGCCCTCGCCGAGGCGGCCGGGGCGGCGCTGGTGCAGGATCCGGCAAACCCTTACGCGCGGGTGCAGGCCGCGGCGGAGCGGCTGCACGCCAACGATGCCGCCGCGGCGCTGGCGCTGCTCGACGGAGGGCCCGTCGCCGGCCTCCAGGCGCTCCTGGTGCGGGTCGGGGCTCTGCTCGCCCTGGGCCGCCACGACGCAGCGACCGAAGCCGCTCACGCGGCCGCGCAGGCGGAGGGCGCCGGCCTGGTCGCCCGGTGCGGCCTCGCCGCCTATCAGGCGGAGACCCTGGGCCGGCTGGGGACCGCCGCGGCGGCCTACACGATCGCCCTGGCGGCGGGCTGCGAGGATCCGGCCCTGTTCAACTTCCGCCTCGCGGTCATCTTCCGGATGTGGGGCCGGCTGGTGGAGGCCGAGGCGCGGGCGCACCGCGCCCTCGCGCTCGGCGACACCAGCCCGCACACCCGGACCCTGCACGACCTGCTGGCGCGCGACCGGAATCAGGCCGAGCGCCTCTACGCGGAGAGCCGCGCCGTGCCGGACTTCGCGCCCGCGGCCTGGCAGGCCGCCAACCAGGCCTGGGCCGTCCACCCGCAGGTGACCGGTCCGTCCCGCCCGGCCCGGGGGCGCGGGACCGGCCTCCTCCTGGTCGATTCCAGCTTCCCGTCCCGGTTCTCGGCGTTCCGCTACGGCGAACTCCTCACCTACCTGCACGCCATCCCGGAGAGCCGGGCCGCCTCGTCGCTGCGCGACATCGACCGCTACCGTCCGGACCGGACCTTCCTCGACGAGCTGCGCCAGTTCGAGGCGGAGCATCCGACCCTGGCGGGCCGGGTGCGCGCCCTCAACACCGGCCACGACCTCAGCGCCAAGGTCCTGCACACGACCTTCCTGCACAACGCGGCCGTCTTGCTGGCCTCGAACCCGGACCTGCGCGCCGAGCGCTTCGTCTTCACCCTCTATCCGGGGGGCGGGTTCATGCCGAACGACCCCGTCTCGGACGCCAAGCTCCGGCGCGTCCTCGGCGACCGCCGCTTCGGCACGGTGCTCACCACCCACACCCTGCAGCGCGACTACCTGCTCGAGCGGGGCTGGTGCGATCCGGACCGGATCGCCTTCATCTTCGGCGCCGTCTCGCCGGATTGCTGGGACGTCGCGGCGAGCGCGCGCTGCGCGCGGGTCGGGCGCCCGCCGGAGGACACGATCCGGATCTGCTTCGTGGCCCAGCGCTACACCGAACGCGGCGTCGAGAAGGGCTGCGACGTGTTCACGGACCTCGTCCGGCGCTACGCGGACGACCCGCGCTTCGAGTGGCACTACGTTGGCGACTGGACCGCGGAGCTGCTCGGCCTCACGCGGGTCGACCGGGTCCGTTTCCACGGCGTGCAGCCGGCCTCGTTCTTCCCGGACTTCTATTCCGGCATGGACATCGTCATCTCGCCGAACCTGTCGCCGATGCAGCGCGACGGCGGCCGCGGATCCTTCGACGGCTTCCCCACCACCTCCTGCGTCGAGGCCGGCCTGCGCGGCGTGGCGATGTTCCTCTCCGATTCCCTCGCGCTGAACCGCCGGCTCGACGGGACGCCCGCCCTCGTGCCCGGCGTGGAATTCGAGCTGATCACGCGCGACGGCGACGGGATCGCCGCCCGGATCGAGTTCTACGCGGATGACCGCGAGGCGCTCCGGCGGCTCAGCGAGGCCGGCCGCCGCGCCATCCTGCGGGAATACAGTTTCGAGCGGCAGATGCGGCCGCGCCTCGACCTGCTCCGGGCGCAGCTCGATGCCGCGTAGAGGCGCGGCTCAGCGGGCCCCCCGGGCTCGTCGGAGATAGGGGACGAGCGCCGATGTTGCGGTTCCTGTCCAAATCCGCGGCCGCCGCGCGCCCGCGGCCCGCGCCGCGGCCGCCGGCCGGGCGGCGGGTCTCGGTCGTCATCCCGTCCTACAACCACGCGCCCTACATCGCGCAGGCGATCCGCTCCGTGCTGGAGCAGGAGCGGCCGGTGGACGAGCTGGTCATCGTCGACGATGCCTCCACGGACGCGTCGCGCGCCGTCATCGCCGGGACCGTCGACGGCTATGCCGGCCCGGTGCGGATCCGGTGCGAGCTGCTCGACCGCAACGGCGGCGCCCACGCGGCAATCGCGCTGGGCCTGTCGAAGGCCAGCGGGGACGTGCTCACCATCCTGAACTCGGACGATGCCTACGCGCCCGACCGGTTCCGGGTGATCCACGACGCGCTGCCGCCGGAGGGGGACTTCATCGCCTTCACGGGCGTCGACTTCATGGACGACGCCGGGACGCGGCTCGCCGAGGCGGATCCGGTCCGCACGTGGTACCGCGACGTGCTCGGTCAGGCGGGGGCCTGCCCGACGGTCGGCTTCGCGCTGCTCCGCGCCAACATCGCGGTGACGAGCGGCAACCTCGTCTTCTCGCGCGGGCTCTACGAGACGGTCGGCCCCTTCGCGGCCTACCGCATGTGTCACGACTGGGACTTCCTCATCCGCTGCATGGTCCACGCGGAGCCGATCTTCGTCCCCGGCGCGCATCTCCACTACCGGACGCACCCGACCAACACGCTCAAATCCACCGGCGACCTGATGTACGGCGAGGGATCGGCGGCGCTGAAGACCTATCTGTCGCTGATCGCCCAGCGGCCGGTGGCCAACCGGCTGGCGCCCACGCCCGAGAACTGGCCGGTCTATTTCCGATTCTTCACCGCGACCTACGCGCCCTGGTTCACCGGGCAGCCGATCGAGGCGGTCGCCCGGCAGCTCTTCCCGGGCCCCGAGACGCCTCCGTCCTGGCTGTCGGCGGAGCCCGCGGCGCCCGGCGCCTTCCTCGCGGCGCCCTCCGCCGAGCAGGACGCGCTGGCCCTGCGGCGCGTCGTCGAGCTCCTGATGCCGCGCTGACAGGCGCGGCCCCGGGCGCAGGGTTGACCGGTCCGGGGGCCGATCGTATCACCCCGCCTCACCCGACTTGGGCGCCCCGTGGCCGGTCTCCGGCCGATCCCGTTGCGCGGCCATATGCGCGAGCCTCGTCGGACGTCGAGACTGAGACGGAGCCGACCTTGGGCGAGGACGTAGAGGCGCTGCGGGCCGAGCTCGCCGAGACCCAGACACGGCTCAAGGAGGCGCAGGGCGAGCTGGCCCGCTTGGTGCGCCTGGCCGAGGCCGACCTTCAGCGCCGGCGCCCCGGTGAGCAGTCGAGCGTCGTCGCCTCCTCGGTGCGCCGCCCCGCCGCCAAGGAGGTCGCGGCCCGGATCGCCCGGTTCGCGCATCTCTACCGCGAGGCCGCCGCCGCCACCCCCGACCGCGCGCCCGTCGTGCCCGAGGCGACGATGCTCGGATGGCTCGAAACCTCCGGGCTGTTCGACCGCCAGTTCTACCTCGCGTGCAACGACGATGTCGCGAATGCCGGCGCCGACCCGACGCAGCACTATTACAATCACGGCTCCGAGGAAGGGCGCCTACCCAGCACCCTCTGAGGGTATGGTCTGGGAGGCGGCCCGCTGACGCGCGTGCGAGGGATCTGATCGATGCAGGACGGTGCAGGAGAGGCCGCGCCCGCGCTCGAACCGTGGCAGGAGGATTTCGCCACGATCTACGCCAGCGGCCTGTTCGACCATATCGGGTACGCGACGCGCTATCCCGATGTCGGCCTGACCGACCTGTCGCCGCTCGAGCATTACGTGAAGTACGGCGCCCGGCTCGGCCGCCAGCCCCGGGCCGACTTCACCGCCGCCCCGGACGACACCTTCGACGGGACCTTCGTCAATCCCTTCGCGGCCTGGATCCGTGCGCGGGCCGAGACCCAGCCCGCGCCGGCCTGGAACCGCCCCGTCGTCTCCGTCCTGTGCATCACCTACAACCAGGCGGCGTTCATCCGGCAGACCCTCGAGAGCATCCTCGGACAGGTCACGGATTTCCCCTTCGAGCTGCTCGTCGGCGACGATCGGTCGAGCGACGGCACCGCCGAGATCATCGCGGAATACGCCGCGCGCCATTCCAACCTCGTGGCGGTCCTGCGCACCGACAATCTCGGGCCCAACAAGAACTTCGCCGACCTCACGGCCCGCGCCCGCGGCGAATTCGTGGCGATCTGCGAGGGCGACGATTACTGGACCGATCCGCGCAAGCTCCAGCGTCAGGTCGAATTCCTGCGGGCGCGGCCGGAATTCACCGTCTGCTTCCACCCGGTGCGCGTCCTCTATGAGGCCATGCCGGGGGTCGAGGAGATCTACCCGGAGCAGTCCAGTCCGCAGCCCGCGCTGTCCGATCTCGTCGCCCACAACTTCATCCAGACCAACAGCGTGCTCTACCGCTGGCGCTATCACGGCGCGGAGGCGTTCCTGCTCGACGAGGGCATCGCCCCGGGCGACTGGTACGTCCACCTGATGCACGCCGAGGTCGGCCGCATCGGCTTCCTGCCGGAGGTCATGGCGGTCTACCGCAAGCACGCGGCCGGGATGTGGGCGACCTACGCGACCGAACTCGCCCGGCACAAGAAGCTCGGCAATTCCGAGATCGCGTTCTTCCGCAAGCTGCGCGGCCATTTCGGCGGCCGCTACGCTTCGGGCTACGAGGCCTCGCAGAAGGCGATCTTCCGGCGGCTGGCCGAAGCCTATCTCGACGAGGAGGACGTCCCGAGCCTCGGGCGGCTGATCGATGCCAATCCCGACATCGCCCGGACGGCGCTGCGCGACATGGGCCTCGACGCGCCCGACCAGCTCTCTGGCGAGCCGGACGCCCTGCGCGCGTGGCTCATGGAGCAGCTCACCGTCAGCGTCGTCGTCACCGCCTACAACCACGCCTCTGACATCGGCCGCTGCCTCGACGCGGTGATGGGGCAGCGCGGCCTGTTCCGGATGCAGGTGGTGATCGGCGACGACAAGTCCACCGACGGGACGGACGCGATCGTCGAGACCTACCGGGCGCGCGATCCGGAGCGCATCGTCGTCCGGCCCCGGCCGCAGAATCTCGGCATGCTGCGCAACATGCAGGATTGCCTCGCCGCCTGCACGGGCCGCTACATCGCCTTCTGCGAGGCGGACGATTACTGGCTGTCCGATCGCAAGATCGCCATGCAGATGCGGATGCTGCGCAACGACCGCGCGCTCGACATGTGCTTCAACTGGGTCCTGCTCCACTACCCGGCGACCGGCTCCTACGTGCCGCACGACGAGCAGGGCCGCTATCCCACCGGCACGATCAGCTTCCCGGTTCTGGCGAACTCGCCGCTCACCGCGAACTTCTCCTGCTGCTTCTACCGCGCCGAGGCCCTGCGCCGGGTGCCGGAGGCGTATTACGAGAACGCGGCGGCGGCCGACTGGCTGATGAACCTCTACGTGGCCGACAAGGGCCGCATCGCGTTCGTGCGCGAGCTGCTCTCGGTCTACACGATCCAGGAAAAGGGCCAGTGGTCGGGCCTGCCCGAGACCATCAAGAACGCCCGGATCGCCCAGTATCAGAAGCAGTTCGCCGGCATCTTCGGCGAGGGACGCGGCTTCGAGAAGTACGAGGTCGGCTGCACCGTGGCCGAACGCGACGGGGAATTGCCGGATTCCTTCGCGCGGGCGAATCTCGAAGCCCCCCAGGACCGGGTCTGGGCCGAGATCCAGGACGGGCAGGTGGTGCTCGCCGGCTGGGTCGTCTCGGCGAGCCGCGCCAAGGCGACGCTGATCGTGGAGGCCGACGGCGAGGTCCAGCGCATCCCCGTGGACGTCCACCGGCCGGACGTGATCGCGGCGGTGCTGGGCGACATGCCCACCACCATGGAGGAGGCACGGTGCGGCTTCCGCTTCACCCTTCCTTACGCGCTCCACCTCGAGGTGCTGCTCGCCATCGAGGTGGAGCACGAGGTGGTGCCCTGGCTCTCGATCATCTTCACCCACCGGGTGAAGCGGACCCCCGCGCTGTCCTGAGGCGGCTTGGCGCCGTGCCCGATCGCGTTGCGCCACAGGACACCACGGCGTCCGGTGGCAGAATGATCGGGGCATCCCACCCCAACCCTCATCCTGAGGTGACCGCGTCAGCGGGCCTCGAAGGAGGGCTCCAGAGGACACGGCGATTCCTGGAGGGCTCCTTCGAGGCCTGCGCTGCGCGCCGGCACTTCAGGATGAGGGCGCGGGTTGGACGGACGATCCGAGGAGCCGCCTCACCCGCGCGAACGGCGTGCGGATACGGGCGCGCTCCAGGGCGCCGCGCACCTCGGTCGCCAGCCGCGCCGCGACGAGCTCGCGGGCGGGATCGTCGTAGTGGACGATGTCGTAGAACGTGCCCTCCTCCCGGTCGCGGAAGATCCCGCTGAGATCGAGCGCCGTGAAGGTCCGCCGGTACGGCCGCCGGGCCGCGAGTTGCGCGGTGAACGCCTCCAGCTTGGTGTATTGCCGGTCGAGATAGGCCAGGAACGCCCCCGAGGCGACGCTGCGCTCCACCTCGGTGAGGTGGCGCTTGCGCAGGATCGTCGGCTGCAGGACGCTGATGATCGGCACCCGGTGATCGTGCGACAGCTTGGTGAGGCGGTGGGCGGCGCGCTCGTACTGGTGGACGATTGCGTCCTCCCAGCCCGGGCTCTGCCAGCCCACCTCGGCGCGCAGCCGCTTCAGCTCCCCGTAGATCAGCGTGATCAGCGCGTCGTAGGAGAGGCCGTCCTCGCGCGCCCGGGGATCGTGCGTGTCGAAGAAGTGGTCGTAGAGCCGCTCGGTGATGAAGGCGTTGTACGGGTAGCCGGGCCGGGGGTCGTAGGTCCAGGGCTGGAACAGGTCGGTGCTGCCGCTGACCACGATGATCGCGTCGGGTGCGTAGTTCACCAGGCGCGACCAGATCAGGTGCGTCATCTGGGTGAGGCAGCTCGACATCACCCCGAAATTGTAGACCTTCGCGCCGGCGAGCCCGTCCGCCCGCAGGATGCGCTCGATGCGCCCAGGCAGGGTGTTGGCGATGTCGCCGCCGTCGATGGTGGTCGAATCGCCGACGACCAGGATCCGGGTCTCGCCGGCGGGCTTGCGCTCGACGATCGGGGTGGCGTTCAGGAAGCCGTTGGCGTCGAACGGGACGCCGTAATGGCTCGCCCCCGGCTTGCCGGCGAACTGGATGAACGGGCTCGGATAGCGCGTGTTCGAGTCGAGATAGCCGAAATGGTGCAGGAACTTGCGCCGCCGCGCGGCATCCTCGCTCTCGGGCGGCGGCCAGATCGGCTCGAGATCCGGAGCGGTCAGGACCGCCAGCGTCGCGGCCTGCAGGGCCGCGTAGCCGGCCGCGTTGAGGCGGACGCCGTCGTCGCTGAAATCGGACCTGAGCCCCCCCGCCGCATCGGCCAGGACGGGGTCGTAGTCGATGAAGTGCGCGCCGTATTCGTGCACGTGGTCGCGCAGCCACGCATTGACGTCGCCGATCAGTGCGCGCGGCAGCCCGGCCGCGGCGGGAGCCGCCGGGTCCACCGGCGGGATCGAGCCCACCCAGGTCCGCACGTAGAGGTCGCGCGTGTCCCGCAGCATCGCCGCGATGTCGGCCGTGATGCCGTCCAGCGTGGGCGCGCGATCGCGGTCGAGGATGTCGTCGCGGCCGCAGATCAGGTGCAGGCCCTTGCCGCCGTAGAGGGCGATCTCGGAGCGGAGCCGGCGCGCCGCGTCCCGCGTGGACTGGCCGGCGATCCCGCGCCCGACCGCCAGCGGTCCCGTGAACAGGGGCGGGTTGTGGGCCGTCCACCCCGCCGTCACGGAATCGCCCATGAAGATGATGGGGCCGAACGGAAATTGCGGCGTGTCTGACATCGATGCGCCCATGCCGTCGCGAGCTGCCGCGGCCTCAGCGCGCCGCGAAGATCTCGATCCCGTCGAGGTGCAGGTGCTGCTCCTCGTCGAGATCGATCTTGAGGTAGCGGAACCGCGCGTTGTCGAACCGCAGGTGGAGGGGCAGGCCGGGATGGCAATGGGCGTCGACGGCGTCGAAGACGAGGCGGTAAGCGTCCGCGGTCTCGCCCAGCCAGACCCGCATCAGCTGCGCCCGCTCGCTGAGCTGCCCCCAGCGGTTGTAGATCCGGATCTCCGAGACCCGCGCCTCCGCCCCGAGGTCGAGGACGAACCAGGGGTTTCGCTCCAGCGCCGTGTGGAAGAAGAACGACGGATCGCCGGTGGTGCGCGCCCCGTAGGTGCCGGTCGTCCCGGACCAGGGCGAGGCGGAACTCGCCGTCCAGGTCTTGCCCAGGGCGATGTTCTCGGAGGGCCGCGCCGCCACCAGCGTGTCCGTCTCCAGCTCGTCGATCAGGGTCCGGATCTGCTTCGAGGCCTGCCGGAGCGGCGGGATCTCCAGGTCGAGCTTGTAGATCAGGTTCGACAGGATGCTCTGGTCGAAGCGGTGGTCGATGAAGCCGTCGAGATCGGGCAGGCCCATCTGGTTGGGCATGTCGGTGACGACCCGTGCGTCGCCCGCGTAGCGCAGCCACTCGGCGACGAGATGGCGGGTGGCGGGGCTCACCATGAAGGCGATCCAGGAGGCCTGGATCTGGTCGGCCTCCCAGTAGCGCGCCGCGTCGCAATCCATGAGCACGAAACAGTCGCGCTTGGTCCAGACCCGCTGCGGCCGGCCGTGGAGCACGCCCACCGCGACCCGGCGCTCCGATCCGTCGAGCCAGGTCAGGAGCGGCGCGATGGGTGGCAGCGGATCGTCGCCGACCGCCTGCATGCCGGTATCGCTGAAGATGACGAAGTCGCCGTCGCGCCGCTTCTCCAGCGCCTCGGCGATGACATAGGGCTTCCAGGCCCAGTTGCCGGCACCCCGGGACCGGTCGAGGATATCCCGGTGTTCCCGGTAGAACGGCGTCTCGCGCAGCCGGTCGGGCGACCAGCTCTCGATCGTGTCGAAATCGCCCGTGGCGGCCGCCGCGGCCACCAGCCGGCGCTGGCTCTCCACGTAGTGGTACTTCGCCGCGAAGCTCACCAGGGTCTTGTGGCGCGGCCGGAACCGGCGCCGCTGCATCATCAGCACCTCGGCCCGGTGCATCGCGTAGGCGTTGACGCGCAGGGGCTCCGATAGCTGGTCGGCGCTGGCCAAATCTGTCCTCCGGCGGAACGGCTGGGCGCTTGTCACCGGTTTTCCCGTATCCGGCAAGGTGGGATGGTCAAGCCGGGTCAGGCGTCGTCGAAGGCGAGGTTCTCGATTGGGTAGTCGAGCATCAGGGCGCGCCGCTCGGGCGAGTTGTCCCACTCGCCGACCTTCGTGTAGTGGCCGGCCGTGTCCAGAACCTCGGTGATCGTCCTGATGGTCGAGATGCCTCTGAAATGCTGCGGCCATCCTGAGGCGAAGTAGAACACCTGCTCGACATGGTCGGAGAGGTGGCACACGCCCGGGCCGAACGTCCCGAGGCCGAAGACCAGGTACCGTGCATCGACGAGGGCCGCGACATCGTCGGCGAGCGTCCCGCTCTGCGTCGTCAGCGGCACGCCGAGCTCGGCGATATAGGCCTCCAGGGCGGGGATCACCGGGTTGAGACGGTTCTCGAACACCATCTTGATCGACGCGATGCGCTTCTCGGCAAGCAGGCGCTGGATGACGAGCTTGTAGAAGGCCAGGGGCGGCTGCGGATAGTGCGGCGCGACCCAGGTGCTGAAGATGTCGCCGGACCGGATGTGGATGTGGAGTTGGTCCACCGGCTTCGCCTCGAAGCGCGTCGGGATGCGGTTGAACAGAGGCCGGATGTAGTTCTTGATGATGTGGCGCGTCTCTTTCTGGTCCAGGTCGCCGGCGAGCTTCTGAATCCGCACATCGAAGAACATGCCGGACAGAAAATAGCCGTCTGCCGGCAGAGGATCATTCGCGGGGATGAAGGTGATGCCGTCGATCTCGCGCGCCTGCACGAAGTCGAGCACCTCGCTCCTGTCCATGATGGACAGCTTGACGTATTTGAGCTTGAGCGCCCGGCAGATCCCGATGGCGATCAGGCATTGGATGATGAAGTTCCCGAAGGCGCCGTTCTCGTAGAGATCGACGCCGACCAGGGACAGGCCTTCCTGCTTCGCGTGGCTCAGAAGCCGATAGGCCCGATACACGTCGCTTCCCGGCCGCTCGGACACGATGTCGAAATCGGCATCCAGAAGCTTGCGCAGCACGATCAGGTCGAAAGCGGCGCGCTCGGTCCAGACGTGCACCGCATTCCCGCCCCGGGCGGATGAACTCGGGGTCGCGAGTCGGATGTGGCGCGCCCAGCTGGCCTCGCCCGGTGCGATCCGGATCCCGGGTGCGAGGGCCGCGTCATCGGCCTGGGGGGCCGTCTCGGGCGACGACCAGGTCTGGCCGTCATCCGAGAAGGCGACGGAGCTGTCAAACCCCCGCCCCGGCTCCGCCGCATCGCAGAACCCGATCTGGATGGTGTGAATCGGAAAGCGCTGGCCGAGGTCGATCTCGATCCCCGCGGCGCGCGTGCCGCCGCCGGCCGGCGACGGGCCGGCGGCGTCGATGACCGACCACGCGCCGCCCTGCGCGAGATCGACGAAATCCCGGTGATACTCCGCTTCCGCACCCATCAAACCGCGCCCGAACCTTCCCGCCAGGATCCTTCGCCGAGCCGCCCGATGCTTGGGCCTGGTCGTCGGCGTCGCGAGGTGTAGCTGGCCGCAACGGACATCTCCACCCGCGCAGGTTTGCCGGGCTCCGCAGGGTCGGGTGAGCCCCGGCCCGCGTGCCCGGCCCCGGATGCCGTCCGCTGCCGCCGGGGACGCGCCGCGCGGCAGCTCGATATCCTCGAAAACGGGATCCGGTCCGCCGCGGCGTCGTCCCGGCCTCAGCGCGAGGCGGGGGCCTCAGCCATCGAGCCCGAGCATGAGCCCGAGATTCTGCACCGCCGCCCCGGAGGCGCCCTTGCCGAGATTGTCGAGCCGCGCCACCAGAACCGCCTGCCCGTGTTCGGACGAGCCGAACACCCGCAGCTCCAGCCGGTCCGTGTCGTTGAGATCCTCCGGCTCGATCTTCTCGCGGTGCGCACCCGTGGCGG
The DNA here is from genome assembly GCA_963990595.1 of uncultured Methylobacterium sp. Lineage (GTDB taxonomy): Bacteria > Pseudomonadota > Alphaproteobacteria > Rhizobiales > Beijerinckiaceae > Methylobacterium. The sequence goes on along the minus strand of CAXDNE010000003.1, from coordinate 54,165 downwards.
CGCCCGGCACGACCTGCACCAGCGGCTGACCGGCGTACCAGTCGCGCAAGGTGGCCTCAAGGTCGGCGGCCGCGGGCCGGCCCGGCAGCGCCTCCAGGTGGAGCGGCACGCTCACCAGCATGCCCTGCCGGAAATTGCCCACCGAGGGCACGAAGATCGGCCGCCGGGTCAGCCCGCTGTAGAGCTGCAGCTCCGGCAGGTGCTTGTGGGCGAAGCCGAGGCCGTAGAGCTGGAACGGGGGCGCCGTGCCCTGCTCGTAGGCCTCGATCATGCTCTTGCCGCCGCCGCTGTAGCCGCTGACCGCGTTGATGCTGATCGGGTGATCGGCCGGGATCAGGCCGCCCTCGACGAGGGGGCGCAGGAGCGCGATGCCGCCGGTCGGGTAGCAGCCGGGATTGGCCACGCGCCGGGCGCGGGCGATCGCCGCGCCCTGCTCCCGGGTCATCTCCGGGAACCCGTAGGTCCAGCCCGGGGCGACCCGGTGGGCGGTGCTGGCGTCGAGGACGCGCGGGCCGCCGCCCGGCAGGCTGTCGGCGAGCGCCACCGTCTCCTGGGCGGCCGCGTCCGGCAGGCAGAGCACGACGAGGTCGACCTCGGCCAGCAGCGCGCGCTTGGCCTGCGGGTCCTTGCGGTGCTCGGGGGCGATGCTGCGCAGGGCGACCCGCCCGTCGCGCTCCAGGCGCTCGCGGATGCCGAGGCCGGTGGTGCCGGCCTCGCCGTCGATGAACACGGTGGGCTTCTTCACGCCGTCGCCAGCCATCGTCCGTCTCGCTCTCTACGATACGCAGGGCCGCCCGAGTCGCGCATCGCGGCCGGGGATCAGGTGAGCGCGGTGCGACAGCCTGTCAACGGTCGCGCCGGGCCTTGAAAACGCGAAAGGGCGGCTCCCGCAGGAGCCGCCCTCTCCGTGACACCGTTGTGACCGGGTGTCTTAACGCTTGGAGAACTGGAAGCTGCGGCGGGCCTTCTTGCGGCCGTACTTCTTACGCTCGACCACGCGGGCATCGCGGGTGAGGAAGCCCTCACGCTTGAGCGGGGCGCGCAGCTCCGGCTCGTAGTAGGTCAGCGCCTTCGAGAGACCGTGGCGCACCGCGCCGGCCTGGCCCGAGAGACCGCCGCCCGCCACCGTGACGGTGATGTCGTACTGGTCGACGCGGCCGGCGATCTCCAGCGGCTGGCGCAGGATCATGCGCAGCACCGGACGGGCGAAGTAGGTCTCCACCGGGCGCTTGTTGATCGTGACCGTGCCTTTGCCGGGCTTGATCCAGACGCGGGCGACCGCGTCCTTGCGCTTGCCGGTGGCGTAGGCGCGGCCCTGGGCGTCCAGCTTCTGGACGTGGACGGGGGCCTCGTTGGCGGAATCGACCGCGCCGGTATTCGCCCGGTTGAGGTCGGCGAGGGACTGCAGGGTCGCCATGATCAAGCGCTCACGTTCTTGCGGTTGAGGGCGCCGACGTCGAGCGCCTGCGGCTGCTGGGCCTCGTGCGGGTGCTCGGCGCCCTTGTAGACGCGGAGGTTGCCGAGGATCTGACGGAAGAGCGGGCCGCGGGGCAGCATGCGCTCGACGGCCTTCTCGACCACGCGCTCGGGGAACCGGCCCTCGAGGATGAACTTGGCCGTGCGCTCCTTGATGCCGCCCGGATAGCCCGTGTGGTAGAAGTAGCTCTTCTGACTGTACTTACGCCCGGTGAACTTCACCTTCTCGGCGTTGATGACGATGACGTTGTCGCCGCAATCGACGTGGGGCGTGTAGGCGGCCTTGTGCTTGCCGCGCAGGCGCATCGCCACGATCGAGGCGAGACGGCCCACGACGAGGCCCTCCGCGTCGATCACGATCCACTTCTTGTCGACCTCGGCGGGCTTCAGCGAGGTGGTCTTCATAGCCAAATCCCAGGGGTTCCGACGAATCCGGCCCCGACAGGTCAGGACCGTCAGGCATCGGGGTGCCGAAAAAGGAGCCGCCGCGTGGGGGACACGCGGCGGCGGTGTCGGGTGCATAGCCGGACCCAGATGCCGGGTCAACAGCGAAATGCAGAATCGCGAAAAAGACTGATTTCAGAGCGCCTTACCGAATGCGGTATTGTAATACCGCATTCACTCGCCGCGCCGGCCCCGCTCCGCGATGGTGAGCTTCTGGACGCCCCGGGCCGCGAGCACTGGCTTCTTCGCGCTGAGGATCCGGGAATTGACGCCCGTCCAGCCGATCTCCCCCGAGAGACGGCCATACTCGATCTTGGGGCAGCGATTCATGATCACCGTGAGCCCGCGCGCCTCGGCCCGGGCCGCGGCCGCGTCGTCGCGCACGCCGAGCTGCATCCAGATCACCTTCGGCAGGGGCGCGAGGGAAAGCGCCTCGTCCACCAGCGGGCCGGCGGCGGCGGTGTTGCGGAAGATCTCGACCAGGTCGATCGGCTGGTCGCCCAGGGCCGCCTGGACCTCGGCGAGCGAGGCCGCGACCCGGCGCCCGAGGAGGTCCTGCCCGGCGAGTCCCGGGTTGACCGGCGTCACCGCGTAGCCCCGGTCGAGCAGGTATTTCAGCACGATCCAGCTCGGGCGCGCCGGGTTCGCGGAGGCCCCGACCAGCGCGATCGTGCGCGTGGTGTTCAGGATCGCGCGGATCTGCGCGTGGGGGTAGCGCGCATGCCGGTCCGGACCGGGCGCCCCCGCGTCGCGGCCGGGCGGGGGCTGCCGGTGGTCGTTGCCCGTCTCGGTCATGGTGTGCGCCTCGTTCTCCGCATCATCGCGGGCCGGCCGGTCGGACGCGGCGTTCGTCACAGCCGCCACACCTCACAGCCCAGCCGCTCGAAGGCCGACTTCTCGTGCAGGGCCTTCACGTCCACGATCAGGCCGCCGGGCTTTGCCAGTGCGGCGATCGCCTCCGGCGCGAGCCCGGCATATTCCCGGTGCGGGACGGCGATCACGACCGCGTCCGCGTCCGCAGGCAGGTCGGCCCAGTCGGTGAGCGCGATGCCGTACTCGGCCCGGGCCTCGGCCGCGCCGGCCCGGGGGTCGTGGACCGACACGACGCAGCCGAATTCCTGCAGCTCCCGGACGAGGTCGGCCACCTTGGAATTGCGCAGGTCCGCGCAATTCTCCTTGAAGGTGAGGCCCAGCACGATGACCCGCGCCGGCCCGGCATTGCCGCCCCGCCGGACGATCCGCTTCACCGTCTTGCGGGCGACGTGGGCGGCCATGCTGTCGTTGATGCGCCGCCCGGCCAGGATGACCTGGGGATGGTGGCCGATCATCGCGGCCTTGTGGGTGAGGTAGTACGGGTCGACCCCGATGCAGTGGCCGCCCACGAGGCCGGGGCGGAACGGGAGGAAGTTCCACTTCGTCCCGGCAGCCTCGAGGACCTCCAGCGTGTCGAGGTCGAGCTTGTCGAAGATCAGCGACAGCTCGTTCATGAGCGCGATGTTCAGGTCGCGCTGCGTGTTCTCGATGACCTTGGCGGCCTCCGCCACGCGGATCGAGGAGGCGGCGTGGATGCCCGCCGCGATGATCGTCCCGTAGAGGGCCCTGAGCCGCTCCAGGGTGTCCGGGCTGTCGCCCGAGACGATCTTCACCACCTGGGCGAGACTGTGCTCCTTGTCGCCGGGATTGATCCGCTCCGGCGAGTAGCCGACGGAGAAATCCGCCTTCCAGCGCAGGCCGGAGCACCGCTCGAGGACCGGGATGCAGATCTCCTCGGTGGCGCCGGGATAGACCGTGGATTCGAACACCACGGTGGCGCCGGGCTTCATGTGCCGCCCGACCAGCGCGGAGGCCGTCGTCAGCAGGCCGAAATCCGGGCTCTGGGCCGCATCGACCGGGGTCGGGACCGTGACGATGATCACGTCGGCGGCCGACAGGGCCGTCGGGTCGTCGGTGATGGCGAGGTGTTCGGCGGCCTGGAAGGCCTCCGGCGCGATCTCGCCCGCGGGATCGAGCCCGGCCCTGTAGGCCGCCACCTTGGCGGCGGATTGCTCATAGCCGATCGTGGGCCGCCCCCGGCCGAATGCCAGGGCGAGCGGGAGCCCGACATAGCCCAGGCCGACGATTGCCACGCTCTCCGCCACGTCGGATCCCTCTGCGGGCTCGAAGGTGCCGATGACGGCCGCGCCCGCCGAGCGCGTATAGGGGCGGCTCGGGCCCGCGTCGATCCGCATCGGCCGAGTGCTATGAGGCGGTCAACCCGAATCGCCCATGGGGGCCGCGACGATGCCTGATCTCCGCTGGACCGAGGGCCCGGTCCACTGCACCGATCTCGTGGACGGGACCGGCAAGGTGTTCGGCTATGTCGGACCGGTGACCGCCGGCACGCGCGGATACGTCGTGCAATCCGGCTCGGAATGGCCGCCGCGACCGCCCGCCTATGCCGACCATCCCTCGCCCGCCAAGGCCCGCACCTGGGTCGAGACCGAGGTCGCCGCGCGCGCCTTTCGGCCGGTGCGCATCATCCGGGGCGCGGGTGATCCGGCGTAGCGCCCTCACCCGGCGCGCGCTTCAGCGCTCCGCTTCGGCGGGGTCGTCCCACTCGATGCGGCGGGGCCGGATGGCGGGGACGGCGATGGCGAGGCCGATCCGGACCGCCGTTCCGACGATCGCGATGACGGCGCAGACGAGAAGGGCAGCGTCGAGCATGGCGCCGCGCTCACATCAGCGGTCGGCCGGCGCGCTGATGCCGGGCGGCACGCTGGCGCGCGCGCGTGTTGTGCAGGCGCCGCATCTGCTCCTGGCGGACCTCATCCTCGGGTGGCGGTTGGAGAGTCGTCGTCGAGGAAATCGGGGCTTCGGGGCGGTCATCACCCAGGGGATGGACTGATTTCATAGCCGCCCTCCTCAGTAGTATTTGCGGACGAGCTTAGCGGTTTGCCGGTCTATTGCAACCGGCGCGCCGTGGCGGTCGCCGCCGGCGGCGCGGGCCGCTCATCCGATCGTGCGCGGTCCGGCGGAGGGGGCGGATTCCCGCCCGCACGCATCGGGCCGGGTCGCCCGCTGCCCATCGGCAGCTGCGCCAGGATCACGTTTGCCACGATCACTCACGAGGCGCGTAGGTGCGACAGCGCTGAATCGTTCGCGGCAGGCTCGGCCTTTGTGGCGTTCGATACGCCGACACGAAGCGACCGGGTGAAGGGCTTGTCTCTCCTGAGCACAGCCAGGATCAGGCCGGCCAGCAGACCTGCCGCACTGGCGACGGCGGGCGCGAGGAGGAGTGCCCAAGGTCCAAGTAGGGGCCACGTCACCGCCAGCGCGGCGAGTCCGCTGCCGAGAGCAGCAACGAGCAGAACGATCATACTTCCCCCCAAACGGCCCTTCGAGCCGCAGGCACCGAGCTACTTGGCGCAGGAGGGGTATGCAATCGGTGAATGGAACCGGTCCATTCAATCAAAGTTGATTTGCCCTCAAGCGGCAGCGCCGGTGTCTCCGGATATCCCTCGGTCGGGATCGTCCGCTGCGCCTCGGCGGCCTTGCGACCGTCATGCCTCATGACCGGGAGGGCACCGTCACCCGCGGGGCAATGGGGACGACTACAGGATTTGCATCATGACGGCCGCGAGGAAGGCGGCGGTGTAGCCAGCCGCCAGGAGGATGACGGCAATGAAGGGGGCGCGGTCGGACATGATCGCGAAAACCACAGCACCCGCGGCAGCGTTCCACGAATCGGGCGCCGGCACGACGTCGAGGCCGGCGCTGCTCCCGGCAGCCATCGCCGGTTCCGCCGGCCGCGACGACCGCGGATCGAGCTCTTCCCGCGAGGCGTAGGCCGGCTGCTCGCCGTTCAGGCGAGCGAAGCGGCCGGACGACGCCTCTGCGGTCCGCGACCCTATCGGCGACGGCCGATTCGGGGATGCGGATCGTCTTCCCGTGCGCGATGACGGCTCACAACGGGTCGGCCTTAGCCCCGCCCCTCTGTTGAGGCGAGCGGCATGGCTGCCCGTGCTCAGATCACCCGCACGCCCGTATTGCGTCTGTTCGGCCGCGTTCCGCCCTGATCGGGCCAGCGGTTCGGCCGGCGGCCGGGCTCCGTCCACAGGCCGTCCGCACGACGCGAGCGGCCGATCCCGTTCGGGACCCGGGTCAGTTTCAGTCCGGCATCCGCGTCCCGTCCGACACCGCGGTCGAGAACCCTGTTGAGAGCGCTGCACATTCCGCAGGACGTGCGTGTTTCGCGTCCGGCCGACGCCTTCCGCGCCGTCCGGGCGCGCCCGTTCGCCCGCTTCGATCGCGCCCGGACCGAACGCCTCTACCGCGACGGAGATGCGGCCTCGGAGCGGTCGTGGGAGCGGGGGCGCCTGGCCGAAGCGCTCTGGCAGCCCGGGCGGACCTGCCGTCGCTCGCCGCGATGCGGGGAACGCGGACGATGCTTCAGATCGCATAAGAAAGGCCCGGCTGCGGTGTCATCCGCGGCCGGGCCTCCAGCGTGGTCGCCGGGAGCGACCGCCGGGCTGCTACCTGCGGTGGCGGAAGTGCCGATGCATGAAGCGACGCTCCGCGCGATGCATGCGGCGTATCGGGTGCCAGCGAACGTTGGTGACATTGTCCTGGGCGCCGGTGACGGCTGCGGCCGGAGCCGGGCTGAGAGGGGCCGCCGAGGCCGGCGTCGTGAGGGCGGCGGCGCTGAACGCGGCCAGCAGAGCCGCGGTGATCATCGATGTGCGCAAGGGCTATGTCCTCTCGTGCCGCCGCCGGAAACGCTCGAAATCTCGCGGGCTGAGGCGGCAGCAGATCGTCCTCAGCCCGGCGTGGAAGTCGCGGCGCCGAACAACGGTTCCGAACGCGCGATCACGAAACGGTCAGGCTTCGCCACGGGCTGAGCGAACGCCGCGCGCGCATCCGTTGCAGGTGGCGTGTCGGCTTCGGTGTCGGCGGCGTGATCCGCCCCCGCTGAGGTGGTCCGCCCTGAGGTATGGCTTTCGGGCCAGGACGAGGACGGACAGATGGGAGCGAAGCGGCACAAGCCAGAGGACGTCGTCGCCAAGCTGCGGCAGGTAGATGTGCGGGTCTCTCAAGGTCAGAGTGTGGGTGATGCGATCCGCTCGATCGGCGTGACGGAGGTGACGTACTACCGCTGGCGCAAGGAGTACGGCGGCCTGAGGAGCGACCAAGTCCGGCGCATGAAGGATCTGGAGACCGAGAACCGGCGGCTCCGGAAGGCGATCGCGGATCTCACGCTCGACACGCTAATCCTGCGGGAGGCCGCCCGGGGAAACGGACCAGCCCCGCGCGCCGACGCGCCTGCATCGCGCATGTCATGGACGTCCTGCACGTCTCCGAGCGCCGCGCGTGTCGTGCGCTCGGGCAGCATCGCTCGACACAGCGCAAGGTGCCGCGGGGCAGAGACGATGAGGCGGTGCTGGCCGCCGATCTCGTGGAACTGGCACGCCGGTACGGGCGCTACGGCTACCGGAGGATCGGTGCGTTGCTGAGGGCGGCCGGCTGGCTGGTCAACGACAGGCGTGTCGAGCGGATCTGGCGGCGCGCGGGGCTCAAGGTGCCGACCCGCCAACCGAAGAAGGGTCGGCTGCGGGACGGGGATGGCTCCTGCCTGCGGCTACGGCCGGAGCGGCGCGACCACGTGTGGGCTTACGACTTCGTCGAGGCGCGCAGTCATGACGGTCGCAAGTTCCGGATGCTCAACGTCGTCGACGAGTTCACCCGCGAATGCCTGGCGATCCGCGTCGCTCGCAAGCTGAAGGGTGCCGACGTGATCGACGTGCTCTCGGACCTGCTCATCCTGCGCGGCGTGCCGGCGCACGTTCGCTCGGACAACGGACCCGAGTTCATCGCCAAGTCGGTGCAGCCCTGGATCGCGGCAGTTGGCGCAAAGACCGCCTACATCGCCCCGGGTTCGCCGTGGGAAAACGGCTACGTCGAAAGCTTAAACGCACGATTGCGGGATGAACTCCTGAACGGCGAGATCTTCTACACGCTGAAGAAGGCACAGATCATCATCGAAAGCTGGCACCGGCATTACAACACGATCCGCCCGCACGGTGGGCTCGGCTACAAGCCACCAGCTCCGGAGGTGTTCGTGCCAGCCATGACCGCTTGGACGGCTGCGCTCGCGCGACCAGCTCCGCCGGCCAAGCTACCTATGGAGCAACGGCCAACGCTGCACTGACTTTGAACAAGGACCACCGCGTGGGGGCCGATCAGGATCCGTCAGTGAACCTCGAGGCGGATGGAGCGACGGCTCGGAGTGACGCAGCGCATCATCGGCACTTGTCTCGGCCGGGTTCGAATTCGTCGATGTGGTAGGCCATCGCGGGGGCCAGTCGCGCGATATGCGGCTGCCATTGGGCCCTCAATGCGAGATAAGTCTCTATCCCTGCCGCATCGGGCATTGTCTCGACGCCGGCAGCCGACAGCCGCCTGACAGCCGCCGCGAAGTGGGTGCGCCACGCCTCGCTCTCGGCGCGGTCTATGGCGGCTGGGGCGGGCAGGTCTCCGGGTAAGAACGTCGTCTCGAGCGTAACGACGAGCAGCATGGCGATGCGCCAAATTGCATCGACGGCGGCGGTCTCCTTCAGCCAAGCTGCCTGATGATCTGCGATCCCGCTCCGGATCAGCGACACCGTGTCGAGCGCGATGAAGGTCTGTGCCGAGACCGAATAGAAGGGTTGCCGAAAGCGGAAGTAGAACAGCACGGGGTAGAAGTGATGCGCCTCCTTCATCTCGGCCATGGACCCGGCGATGTCGGCCAAGTGGGTGTAGCCTGAACTAAACTGCCCCTGCGGCCCGAGCTGCGCCAAGAGCTCGGCCGCATCCGCGGTTTCCCCCGCCAGGAGATGCAGCTTCAGTCCGAGCGCATTGCGCTGCCGCAGCGCGCTGTAGACCTGCATGACGTAAGTCAGAACCAGCGACGTCACCGACATCCCGACGAGCGAGTTCACGAGATAGAGGATGCGGTAGCTGTCCGTGCCTGGTTTGAAGTCGCTGGCCCCGACGATCGCCATGCTGCTGCCGCCCGCGTAAAGGGCGGTCATGAAGTCGGCCGGCGTTTCGCCGCTGCTCGCCCGAACGGCCGTCCCGAGCGCGGGGTGGATGATCAGGCCGGCTCCGAGGGTCAGCCCCAAGGCCCAGAGCAGGACGTAGACGATGAGGATAACCGGGCCGCAGAAGGACAGCACGGCGCCCCGCTTCCGCCCGAACGCATCGGCGGCGGAGCGGAAGATTGCCCAGGTGAGATGGGCGACTCGGTCCGCGATCAGACCCGTCCCGATGCGCGCGTAGAGGACCGTCAGGAAGATGTCGGTGAGGACGAGGCCCATGACGAGCGCGCCCGACGCCTGTTCAAGGACAGGCAGCATCCGGCTGACCATCCTTCCAGCCTCAGGCGTTGGTTAGCGTCCAGGGACGCATCGCCTCCGGGCCGATGATGTCGGGTGGCGGCTTGAAGTCGCGTGCCGCGCCCCGCATCGCCTCGGCACGACGGCGGAAGCCGCTGCGGCGGCGGTAATCCTGTCGGACCTTCTCGGATGGAGCGAGGGGCGCATCCGCGAGGTTCTGCGCACAGATCACGTCTACGGCCGTTACGCCGGCCAAAGCCACAAGGGCGATCAGCACGTTGTCCTTGCGCGGGTTATCGCCCTCAAGCCCGGGCAGGACCGTGGCGATGTCGAGCGCGTCTCCCGCGACACGTGCCGCGATCCAGGGAGTCGGATCGCGCGAGCCCAAGATCCCGACCCCCTGCAGGAGTTCGCGCACGCCGTAGGCTCGGATGACCGGGGCTGCGCGGGGCATTCCGAGCCAGCTAGAGATGGCATCTCCAAACGCAACTTCGGTCAGACCGAGACCGATGGAGAACCAACCTAGGCCGTGGGCGAGCTCCCGGGTTGCGGGATCCGGTCTTCGGCGCGGGTCCGAGGTGAAATAACTCGGCAGGGAAGAGCGCACGGGCGCGCGGCGCTGGTCGCGTTGAGACATGGCATCGGACATGCTGACTTCCTCGCTGCCGCAGTGAGGGCGGAGTGGCGGGCCCGCCGCAGCGCGACGGGCTGCGGAGCCATTCAGGGCCTGAGCACAACCTTGATGCAGTTGTCCTTCTTGTCGCGGAATGTCTTGTACATCTCGGGCCCTTGTTCGAGCCCGACGCGGTGGGTGATGACGAAGGAAGGGTCGATCTGCCCGTCGGCGATGCGCTTGACGAGGTCGTCCGTCCACCGGTTCACGTGGGTCTGCCCCGTGCGGATGGTCAGACCCTTGTTCATCAGGGCTCCCATCGGCATTTTGTCGACGAGCCCGCCATAGACGCCTGGGATCGAGAGGATACCGGCGGGACGGCAGACATAGATCATCTCACGCAGCACTGCGGCGCGGTCGCTCTCCAGCATCATGGATTGCTTCAATCGGTCGTAAGCGTGTTCGAGCGCGCGCGGCGAATGCGCCTCCATGCCGACGGCATCGATGCACTTCTCCGGGCCCTTGCCCGCCGTGAGCTCGTTCAGCCGCTCGACCGTGCTCTCCCGGCTGTTGTCGATGATGGTGGCACCGCCAGCGCGCGCCATCTCCAGGCGCTCGGGCACGCTGTCGATGCAGATCACCTGCTTGGCCCCGAGCAGGAGCGCGGAGCGGAGCGTCATCTGGCCAACGGGGCCGGCCCCCCAGATCGCGACCGTATCGGTCGGCTGGATATCGGCCTGCACCGCCGCCTGCCAGCCGGTGGGGAAGATGTCACCGAGGAACAGCACCTGCTCGTCGCTCAGGTTCTCCGGGACCTTGATGTGCGTCTTGTCGGCAAACGGCACGCGGACGTACTCGGCTTGGCCGCCCTGGTAGCCGCCGGTGAGGTGGGTGTACCCGAACAGGCCCGCGGTGGTGTGCCCGAAGGCTTTGGCGGCGATATGCTTGTTGCGGTTCGAGCGTTCGCAGACGGAGAAGTAGCCGCGCTTGCACTGGTCGCACTCGCCGCAGATGATCGTGAAAGGCACGACGATGCGCTCACCTTTCCTGAGGGCGCCATTGACGCCTTTGCCCGTCTCGACGACCTCGCCCATGAACTCGTGGCCCATCACGTCGCCCTTCTCCATGCCGGGCATGACGTGGTCGTAGAGGTGCAGATCCGAGCCGCAGATCGCACAGGCGGTGACCTTGATGATGGCGTCGCGATCATCCTCGATCTTGGGATCCGGAACCGTATCGCAGCGGATATCCTCAGTGCCGTGCCAAACCAGCGCCCTCATGGAACGTCTCCCCAGTTCGTGAAAATAATTTCAAGCTCACGGGTAGATGTGCCTGTTTGAAGAGGCCTTCGCTTCAAAAGGTTTCCTGTCGCGACAGCATAAAAAGCAATCGCAATAACACCCGGTCCCATATGTAACCTTGACCATTACGGGTGCTGATGGCGGAAGCTGGACATTTTACGGCTCGTTGATGAGCAGATTTAGCGGCGCTCGTGCGTGGGCAACGTGCAATGACGGCTGAGCTAATCTGAGACGGTGAAGGGATGCGGCCCTGTCGGATCGTGTAAACGCTCAACGACGTCGGCTTCCGGGAGCGCTTGAATGGCTGGCTATCTGCCGCCTTCGGCCGAAGGCGGGACGCCCCCTTCGAGCCGAAAGGCCAGGGTCTGATTGCCACCCAGTGCAGACCTTCGGGGTCGGGATCCGGCGTCTGCTTGAACCGCTAGACCGGTCCTAATCTCCCGTCGCGCAGCACGCCGGGCGGGTGAGGACGGACCTTCGGATGAAGCGCGTCAGGAGCCTACAGGCTCGCTGAAGACGAAGGGCGCCGGATCCTCGTGCGCGTGGCCCGGAGCTGGATCGGCACGCCCCACCATCCCGGCGCCGACCTACGCGGCGTCGGGGTCGATTGCGGCATGCTCCTCGTCCGCGTGTACGTGGATGCCGGCCTCGTGCCGGCCTTCGACCTGCGGCCCTACCCGCAGGACTGGCACCGCCACCGCGCCGACGAGCGCGACCTCGGCTTCGTGTTCGACCGCGCTGCCGAAGTCGCCCGGCCGGATCCCGGCGACGTGGTGGTCTGTCACGGCCGCGCCTACGCCCATGGCGGCATCGTCACGGCGACGGAGCCGCTAACTCTGGTGCACGCCTTCTGGCCTGCGCAAGCCGTGATCGAGGAGCCGCTCGCCCGCAACCCCGTCCTCTCCGAGCTGGGCCGGCACCCGCGCTTCTTGAGCCTCTGGGCCGTCGGCGCGATCGTTGGGACCGGCCCGGCCTGCATCGTCCGCAGGCGCAGCGTGCCCTGGCCGTTCTGCTTGACCGTGTAGCCCTTCTCGCTGGCGACATGCACGAGATCGCCGTCCGCGTGGTGCACCAGGCCGTTCTCGAACTGACCGGGCGCGGTAATCGTCACCGGCGCGTCGGCGCTGCTCACGATGTGCAATGCGACGTTCGTGTCGGCCGGAAGCTTGGCAAGCGCCTCGTGATCGAGGGCAACGGCGCGCGACTGGCCTTCTGCAACCCGGACCTGCCGGCTTTCGCGGTCGAGGAGCTCGGCGAGGGCGTCATCTGGGGCGTGGTGCGCTCCTCGATCCGCTGGCACGTCGCCCGCGGCCAGCTGTCGTGAGCACACCCGAGGGGCGCCTGCGCGACCGCATCGGCGGCGGCCGCACCGTGGCGCTGATCGACCGCAACAGCTTCTACTGCTCGTGCGAGCGCGTATTCGATCCGAAGCTCGCCGCGGTGCCGGTGATCCTGCTCTCGAACAACGACGGCTGCGCCATCATCCGCACCAGCGGATCATCCACGCGCTGCGCGGGCTGGCCTGCCTGCCGCTGGAACTGGTGCCGGCCCGGCGCAAGGGCTGCGCGGTGACGCGCTCGTTCTCCAGCAGACCGGGCCTCGCCACCCTCATCGCCTTCCTTCGTGCGAGCCGCACGCCTTCCCTCACCATCACGACGAGACCGAGACACAGCCATGAGCTACGCCAGCTATCAGGTCGCCACCGATGGCGCCCCCGCCAACACCTCGAACCTCATCCCTAGTGGGCCGCCCCGGGCCACCTACAACGACCAGCCGGGCGCCCTGTCGCTGAACGCGGATGGCACCACATCGGTGCAGAAGCCGCTTGGCTTCAACACGGCCGATATGGCTCCTGCCGGAGCGACAGGCATCCTCGCTACGGCCCGCACACCGCTAGGCTCCCCGCCGGTCAACGGCATCCAGCCCACCGACATCATCACCGTGAACGGGATGGAGCTGACGGTGGCGATCGCTGAGCACATGGGCATCCTCCAACGCGACGTGAGCGGTCGCTATGCAGAGGCGACCGGGGGCGTGGATCGCGCCCGTGAAGGTGCTGATGCCGAGAACCGTGGCACCGAGACGGTGGATACGGCTGAGGCGTTCAGCGACCCCAAGGCTGAGCAGGCCCTTTCCGAGGTGTGCTCCGGTGTCTCGGCCGGGCTCCAGGTCTCTGCGCTTCAGGAGATCATTGCCAGCGGCCAAGCGACCCCGCAGACCATCAACCGTGCCGCTAGTGAGGCCGGTGTGGAGCCCAGCGAGATGGATGCCCGCGTGTCCGGCGTGATGAAGCACTTCGAGACTCAGGCGATGCAGGCCGTGAAGGGCTACGGCTCTGAGGACCCTGCCGCATTCTTCGAGTGGGCGCGAGAGCACCAGCACCGTGGTCTGAAGACGGCCATGCAGGCGCACGGTATGGAGCGCAGCACCAGGGGCTATGAGCCGATGTACCGCGAGTACGTCGCCTCGATGGCCGAGCACGATCCCGCGTCGGTGCCGAACGCCAAGTTCGGCGGTGGCATCACGGCGCAGGATGTGGGCGACAAGGTGCTCCTGAACATCCCCGGTAAGGGGCAGATGACGTACCGCACGGCCCTGAAGGCTGGCCTCATCAAGGTCGGCGGGGCCTAAGCACCAGCCCCTTCACGGCCACACAGCGGCTCCCTCACGGGGGCCGTTCCCGTTTCGGCCATCAGCCAAGAGACCAGCCTACCACCGCCCCAAGAGACGACCTCGTTCGCGCACTGGTCCATGCCACCATGCCGGATGGCTCGCCCATCAGCTCACGGGTGAAAGTGGACACCATCCTGTTCCAGCTCGGCATCACCGATTGTCCCCTGCCCTCGCGCAGCTCATCGCAGTCGGCGTGAGCGAGAAGGCCCGGTTCGCCGAGCGGCGTTGGGCGCGCGGGGGGCTGCCGGACGTAACCCTACTGCTCCGCTGCGAGCTTTGCTTGATCGAGGTGGACCAGCCACCGCAGGTGCGAGGCCCCAGAGCTGAGGATCATAACGGCCACCTCCAACGGCGGCTGGTTCGGCTCCTCCTGGTCCTGCCCATGCCGGTAGAACTGAGCCGATGCTACCCAAGCAGTGAAGGCCTGAACCAGCTTCTTTGCCGCCTCAAGCGCAGGCAGATCGTTGGCATAACGGCTCACGACAAGCGGCGTCAGCTCGTTTCCGATCTCCGGTGCCTTGATGCGCCGCGTGGTAGGGAACATGAGTTTGAATACGACCTCACACGCCTCAAAGACACCACGAACGGCACTCTTGCCGTCTGGGTGCGCGCCCGACAGTGCTGCGTAAGCGGAAATGTACTCAGCCCGTACCGCATTGTACCGGTTGCCGATGAGGCCAGCGAGGATCGCCTCGCGTTCCGCTTCAAAGGTTGCGTCAATCCGCAAGCGCACTGTCCCCCGATCATCAACCGCGTACTTGACGTGTTGCTGATCGAAAATGCGCTGAACCTGCCTGAGCCAGCCGGGTTTCGAGCTCGGGGATGAGATTGCCAGGAACTCGGTGATCGCGGTGATCCCGTCCAGAACGTCCGGCAGCGAGTTTCTCTCAAAAAATAGGTCCAACGCTTGGTACGGGTTGGAAGACGGCGCCTGTATGCCGCTGTGGATCTTCAGATAGTCCCTCACCTCAGCCTATTTGTAGTCCGCCACATGCGAACGATACGCCTGCGCCAGTTGCACTCGCATACGCGTCGAGTCGTCCTGGAAGGCGGAAGGTCGGAGATAAAGTTCGCTGAATGTTATCGTCATGACGCAACAGCCCTTGGGGGACACAGTTGGCCACATCGTGGGGGACATGGCCCGCTTCGGGCCACGTAACTTCTTGAGAAATCTGGAAAAAATTGGCTAAAAAGGAACTGGCGGAGGGAGCGGGATTCGAACCCGCGATACCGTTTCCGGTATACACACTTTCCAGGCGTGCGCCTTCAACCACTCGGCCACCCCTCCGGCCGCGAACCGGGCGCCCGGGCGCGTGCAGACGGCGCCGGGCGCAGCCAGGGCCGCGCGGTGCCGTGCTGTTAGCCGGGTGCGCCGCCGCGCGCAAGGCGTGAGCGGCCGGGCGGCGCGAAAACCGTCCGGCCCGGTGCCCGGCTTCACCCCTCGGCGTCGAGGTGGAAGCGGACATGCTCGACATTCGCCCGCTCGAAGGCCTGCATCACGTGCTGGTACGAGCGCTCCATGGCGTTGTCCTCGGTGCCGGGGCTGTCCTCGGGCTTCAGCACGAACATCAGCAGCGAGCGCCCGGTCACGTCGTAGCCCGTGCCGAACTTGAAGCTCTCCACGTCCTGGCTGTCGGGCAGGTTCGTGTCGAGGAGCCGGGTCCAGGCCACGCCGCCCACCGATTCCGGCAGCGTGAACGTCACGAGGTCGTGGTAGGCGTTGAACATGATCAGCAGGGTCGCGTCCCCGCCCCGCCGGTGCAGGCCGGTGGCCTGGGCGCGGCCGTCGAGCTGGACCGCGAAGGCCCGGGCCTCGCCGTCCGACCAGTTCTCGCTCGCCATCTCGCTGCCGTCCGGGCGCAGCCACATCACGTCCTTGACGCCGAACTCCTCGTCGTACTGGCCGGTGAGGAACCGCCCGCGGCTCAGGATCGGCAGGGCGTTGCGCAGGATGATCAGGCGCTGGGTGAACTCGGCGAGATCCCGCTCCTCGTCGCCGATCGCTCCCCAGTCGAGCCACGAGACCTCGTTGTCCTGGCAGTAGGCGTTGTTGTTGCCGTTCTGGGTCCGGGCGAACTCGTCGCCGGCGAGCAGCATCGGCGTGCCGCGGGACAGGAACAGGGTCGCCAGCATGTTGCGCATCTGGCGCAGGCGCACCGCCCGGATCTCGGGATCGTCCGTCGGGCCCTCCACCCCGTAATTGTACGAGAGGTTGTGCGAGTGACCGTCGCGGTTGCCCTCGCCGTTCGCCTCGTTGTGCTTGTCGTTGTACGAGACCGTATCGTGCAGGGTGAAGCCATCGTGCGCGGTGAGGAAGTTCACCGAGGCCCAGGGCTTGCGCCCGCGCTTGTTGAACTTGTCGGCCGAGCCGGCGATGCGCGCGGCGATATCCGGCAGCAGGCCGGCATCGCCCTTCCAGTAGGCGCGGACGTCGTCGCGGAACCGGTCGTTCCACTCGGCCCAGCCGGGCGGGAATCCGCCGACCTGATAGCCGCCCGGGCCGCAATCCCACGGCTCGGCGATCAGCTTGACGTTGTTGAGCACCGGATCCTGCCGGCAGGTGTCGAGGAAGCCGCCGCCCTCGTCGAACCCGTAGGGCTCGCGGCCGAGGATCGTGGCGAGGTCGAAGCGGAACCCGTCCACCTGCATCTCCTGCGCCCAGTAGCGCAGGGAATCGGTGACGAGCTGCAGCACCCGCGGATGCGACAGGTTGAAGGTGTTCCCGGTGCCGGTATCGTTGATGTAGTAGCGCGGCTCGTCCGGCAGCAGCCGGTAGTAGGAGGCGTTGTCGACCCCCTTGAACGACAGGGTCGGACCCTTCTCGTTGCCCTCGGCGGTGTGGTTGTAGACCACGTCGAGGATCACCTCGAGGCCGGCGCCGTGGAAGCGCGAGACCATCTCCTTGAATTCGGAGAAGGCGAAGTCCGGCACCGCCGCGTAGCGCCGCGCGGGGGTGAAGAACGAGATCGTGTTGTAGCCCCAGTAATTCACCAGCCCTTTCTCCTGCAGGTAGTCGTCCTGCACGAAGGAATGGACCGGCAGCAGCTCCACCGAGGTGACGCCCAGGCTCTTGATGTAGTCGAGCACGCCCCGGGTCCCGAGACCGGCATAGGTGCCGCGCAGCTTCTCGGGGACCCGCGGGTCGAGCTTGGTCATGCCCTTGACGTGGGTCTCGTAGACGATGGTCTTCTCCCACGGCACCAGCGGCTTCTGGTGCCGTCCCCAGGTGAAGGCCGGGTCGATCACCCGGGAGCGGCGGGTGTAGGGGGCGCTGTCCCGCTCGTCGAAGGTCAGGTCGTCGCCCGTCTCCATCTGGTAGCCGAACAGGGCCGGGTTCCAGGTGATCGAGCCGACGAGCCCCTTGGCGTAGGGGTCGATCAGCAGCTTGTTGGCGTTGAACCGGTGGCCGGCTTTCGGCTCGTAGGGGCCGTGGACCCGGTAGCCGTAGATCGTGCCGGGGCGGGCGTCGGGCAGGTAGCCGTGCCAGATCTCGTCCGTGTATTCGGGCAGCTCGATCCGCTCGATCTCCTTCTCACCCGCATCGTCGAACAGGCAGAGCTCGACCTTGGTGGCGTAGGCCGAGAACAGGGCGAAGTTGACGCCGAGCCCGTCCCAGGTGGCGCCGAGCGGATAGGGCTGGCCTTCCTGGATGCGCGAGCGGGTCGCGCGGGACGAAGCTGTCGGGCGGGTCGGGGCGGCCATGGGAACTCCGGTGCTGGTGGTCCGGGCCGATCGCGGCGCCCCACGGCGCCCGCGGCCGGGCAGCCGGGCCATATCGGGAACGTGCCGCGCAAGGCGAAGCTCCGCGCCCGGCGGCGAATTTTTGCAGTGCAATCCGGCCCCGGTCAGGCGGGGTCGAAGGCGTGCCGCAGATAGGCCTGGACGAATCCCGGCATCCGCGCGGCATCGATGTCGGCCGCGCTCCGCACGACGCGGATCCCGGCGAGTTCCGGCTCGGCCTCGCGCAGGCGATGGCGCTCGCTGTGCGCCACGAGAGCGGCCGCCGGGTCCGGGAAGCGGACCGGGCGCAGGAAGGCGAGCTGGTTCTCGCCCTCCAGCAGCACCCACGCGGTGTCGGCCCCCTCCGGCAGCACGAGGCCGGTCTCCTCGGTCAGCTCCCGGGCGGCGCTGCCGGCGAGGTCGACGCGCGCCCCGCGCACGTCGTCCGGGTCCGGGGTGCCGCAGGGGAAGTAGAGCTGGCCGGCATTGGCCGTGTGGGCGCCCATCTCGCCCACCAGCACGGCGCCGTCCGCGGTCCAGGGCACGATCGCCGCGAAGGCGTTGGCGACCTGGTCGTCGGCGTGTCGGAAATCCCGGTAGGCCGTGAAGGTGGAGTAGCGCGTCTCGAACAGGTCGAGCCGGGCGTGCCCCGCCTCGACCGCGCGGGCGCAGCTCAGCAGCACGGTCCCGTCGAACATGCCGGGGCTGCGGCGGATCCGGGCGCGCCAATGCGCGGCGATCGCCGCCGCGTTCTCGCGGGGGAAGGCCCAGTCGTAATCCACGAATCGGGCGGTCACGCCGGTGAGGCGGGTGAGCCGGAAGCCGTCAGACACGCAGCATTCCATCCGACACGATCACGGCGGCGCCGCCGATCTCCACCCCCCGCAGGGTGCCGGACTCGATGGTGAGCTGGAGCGCGATCTCGCTCGGCCGGCCCATGGCCTCGCCCTGGCGGATCGCCACGTCGTGGGTGCCGTCCCCGAGGGCCTCGAACTGCATCAGCACCCCCGCGAAGGCGGAGGCCGCCGAGCCGGTGGCGGGATCCTCCGGGACGCCGAAATTCGGCGCGAACATGCGCACCCGCCAGCTCTGACCCGATCCGTCGGGATCGGGCGTGTAGAGGTAGAGCCCGTCCTCCGCGTCCGGCGCCTGGGCCGGCCGGGCGGCATCCAGAGCCGCGACCGACGCGACCGGCACGCAGGTGAAGCTCGGGCCGACCCCGTGGCGGCTCGGAACGTGCCGGCCGGTGCCGAGATCGCCGGGCTTCAGGCCGAGGAGCGGCGCCAGGATCTCGGGATCGGGCCCGGGGCCGCGATAATCGGGCAGCACCGGCAGCCTGAACCGCGCCCGGCCGCCGCTCCCGTCCGCCCGGGGCTCGGCCACGCAGGGGACGACCCCGATCCCCTCCTCCAGCCCGAAGGCGCGGGCATCGCCCCGGGCGGGGTCTTCCAGTGCCAGCAGGATCGCGGTCCCCACGGTGGGGTGGCCGGCGAACGGCAGCTCCCGGCCGGGCGTGAAGATGCGCAGGCGCGCCCGGTGCCGGGCCTCCACGGGCGGCAGCACGAACACCGTCTCGGACAGGTTGAACTCCCGGGCGATGGCCTGCATGGCTGCGGTGTCGAGCCCGTCCGCGTCGAGCACCACGGCGAGCGGATTGCCGGCGAGCCTCTGCTCGGTGAACACGTCGAGGGTGACGAAGCGGCGCGCCATCGTGTCGGACCTTCCTGCTCTCGCTCTCCCGGATGCGGGCCGTTCGCGCGCCCGCGGAGCCTGTCTCAGACCGCCTCGACGGTAAACGTCTCGCTCGGATTCACGTACTCGTCCTGCGCGGCCACCGTGAGGATCTCGCGGGATCCCGCCTGCGCGGTGCGCTTCAGCAGGCCGTAGACGGAGGCCGCCGCCGCACCGAGGGAAGCCGCCGCCGAGCCCGTCCGGGCGTAGTGCACCAGGAACAGCGCCGCGATGCAGTCGCCCGCGCCGTTCACCGCCAGATCGAGGCGCGGGGTGCGCACCCGGAACATCCGCCCCTCCGCCCCGGCCAGGAGGTCGATGCGGTCGGCGGGGGTGTCGGCGCACAGCGCCGAGGTCACCAGCACGACCCGGGGGCCCCGGGCCTGGAGCGCCGCGATCGCGGTCCCGGCCTCCGCCAGCGTCCGGCTCGGCAGGCCGGTGAGCAGGTCGAGTTCGAACTGGTTGGGGGTGAGGATGTCGGCCGCCGGCACGGCGCGCTCGCGCAGGAACGCCTCGATCCCCGGCCGCACATAGATGCCGCCCTCGACATCGCCGATCACCGGATCGCAGCAATAGAGCGCGCGCGGGTTGGCCGCCCGCACCGCCTCCACCGCCTCCAGGATCGCGGCCCCGATCTCGGCCGAGCCCATGTAGCCCGACAGCACCGCGTCGCAGGTCCCGAGGATTCCGCGCTCCGCGATGCCGCGGACCACCTCGCGGATCGTCTCCGCGGCGAAGACGGGGCCCCGCCACGCGCCGTAGCCCGTGTGGTTGGAGAACTGCACCGTGTGCACGGGCCAGACCTCGACCCCGAGCCGCTGCATCGGGAACACCGCCGAGGCGTTGCCGACATGGCCGTAGGCGACATGGGACTGGATCGACAGGACGTTCAACGCGGGACTCGCTCGTGGTCTCGCTACGGTTAGCCGGTTCCCGCGCCGGCCGCACCCCCGTCCCTTGCCGCCCTCCCCCGCGCACCTCAGATGGGACCGATCTCCGGTCTCGAGCTGAGCTCCATGGACATCGAAGCGCTGCGCACCACGACCCTCGCCTTCGTCGAGGCGCACAAGGCCTGGACGCCGCTCATCGCGGGCGGTCTCGCCTTCTGCGAATCGATCGCGATCCTGTCGCTGTTCGTCCCGGCGACCGTGATCCTGGTGGGCGTCGGGGCCCTGGTGGGCGGCGCCGACATCGCCTTCTGGCCGGTGGTGATCGGGGCGGCGTTCGGGGCCGCCCTCGGGGACTGGATCTCCTACGAGGCCGGACACTGGCTCGGCCCGGGGGCGAAGACCAAGTGGCCGCTGCGGCACTATCCCGACCTCTTCGCCAAGGCCGAGGCCTTCATCGGCCGCTGGGGCCTGGCGGCCGTGGGCTTCGGGCGGTTCTTCGGGCCGGCCCGGGCCCTGGTGCCGCTGCTCGCCGGGATCCTCGGCCTGTCCCGGCTGCCGTTCCAGGCCGCCAACGTCACCTCGGCCCTGGTCTGGGCCTTCGTGCTGCTGGCGCCCGGAGCCGGCCTGCTCGCCTGGCTCGACCGCTGATGCGCCGGTTCCCGCCGGAGCGCATCGTCTGCCTCACCGAGGAGACGGTGGAGACCCTCTACCTGCTGGGCCAGGAGGACCGGATCGTCGGCGTCTCGGGCTACGCCGTGCGTCCGCCCCGGGTCCGCCGGGAGAAGCCGCGGGTCTCCGCCTTCACCAGCGCCGACATCCCGAAGATCCTGGCGCTCGCGCCGGACCTCGTCCTGGCCTTCTCCGACCTCCAGGCGGAGATCGTCGCCGACCTCGCCCGCGCGGGCATCGCCGTCCACCTGTTCAACCAGCGCGACGTTGCCGGCTGCCTCGCCATGGTGCGCACCCTGGGGGCCCTGGTCGGGGTCCCGGAGCGCGCCGAGGCCCTGGCGGCCGGGTTCGCGGCGCGGCTCTCGGAGGCCGCCGCGGCGGTGCGGGGCCGCCCGCGCCGGCGGGTCTATTTCGAGGAATGGGACGCGCCGATGATCTCCGGCATCGGCTGGGTCTCGGAGCTGATCGGACTCGCCGGCGGCCACGACGTCTTCCCGGACCTGAGCCGGCAGCCGGCCGCCCGGGACCGGATCGTCACCGCCGAGCAGGTGGTCGCGGCGGCCCCCGAGGTGATCCTCGCCTCCTGGTGCGGCAAGCGGGTCAATATCGACCGCATCCGGGCGCGGCCGGGCTTCTCCGCGATCCCGGCGGTGCGCGACGGGCGCATCCACGAGATCAAGGCGCCGCTGATCCTCCAGCCGGGGCCGGCCGCGCTCACCGACGGGTTCGACGCGATCCGGGCCTGCCTGGGGTGATCCCGCGCCGCAGGTGACGGATGGTCCCCGACTTGGCAGGATGTCCCGATTCGATACAGGCATAACCCCCCGAGACGATGTCCGTAGCCCTCGGCCGACCCGATGTCCTGCCTCCGGCGTCCCCGGTCGCCGACGCGCTCCTGCCCGCCGACCGCCGGCAATCGCCGACGGCCCTGCGCATCCAGCGCGGCGTGCGCCGGCTGTTCTCCGAGATGGGTTGCGTCACCCTGCCGGAATTCTCCCTGGCGAACGGGCGCCGCGCCGACGTGATCGCCCTGTGCGGGGCGGGGAAGCTCACCATCGTGGAGATCAAGTCGAGCGTGGCGGATTTCCGCGCCGACCGGAAATGGCCGGATTACCGCGACTTCTGCGACCGCTTCTACTTCGCGATCCCCGAGGATGTCCCGGAAACCCTGATCCCGCAGGAATGCGGCCTGATCGTCGCCGACGGCTACGGCGCCGGGATCCTGCGCGAGCCCCCCGAGCACCCGCTGAGCGGTGCCCGCCGCAAGGCGGTGACGCTGCGTTTCGCCCACAGCGCCGCGCGCATCCTCCACGCGCTGGCCGATCCCGGCGCGGTGCGCGAGGGGGCGCTGTAGCGCGCCGCAGGGCGGCACCGGACCTGATCCGTCAGCGCTCCCCCGGACTGGTATCCATTCGGGCGGGAAGCAGTCTAGAACGGCCGAGCTTGCCGGAGGTCCGGCGCCGGGACCGATCGATGACGTCCGTTGCCCTGTTCGAGCTGGTCCTCGGCCTCCTCGGTGCGGCCCTGATGCTCTCGCTGGCGGCCGGGCGCCTCGGCTTCCCGCCGGCCGCCGCCCTGGTGCTGGGCGGCATGGCGCTGGCGGTGGCCCCGGGCCTGCCGGCCTTCGACCTCGATCCGGACCTGATCATGGTCCTGTTCCTGCCGCCGCTGCTGGTCGAATCGGCCTATTTCACCGTCTGGCGCGATTTCCGGGCGAGCCTCGGACCGATCCTCTCGCTGTCCCTCGGCGCGGTCCTGTTCACCACGCTGGTGGTCGGGCTCGTCGCCCACGCGCTCGTGCCCGCCCTGCCCTGGGCGGCCTGCTTCGCGCTGGGCGCCATCGTCTCGCCGCCCGATGCCGTCGCCGCCAAGGCGGTGCTCGCCCGCGTCGCCCTGCCCCGCCGGATGGTCACCGTGCTGGAGGGCGAGAGCCTCGTGAACGACGCCTCGGGCCTCGTCCTCTACCGGTTCGCCGTGGCGGCGGCCCTCACGGGCAGCTTCAGCGCCTGGGCGGCGGCCGGCAGCTTCGCGTGGCTGGCCGTGGCCGGCGTCGCGGTGGGGCTCGCCTGCGGCGTCGCGGTGAACGCCCTGGTGCGGCGGCTGCACGACGCCAACGCCATCACGGTGCTGAGCTTCCTGGCCGCCTACGTCGCCTATCTCCTCGCCGAGGAGGTCCACGCCTCCGGCGTGCTGGCCGTGGTGGCCTGCGGCCTGATGATGGGCGGGCGGGAGCACGAGACCTTCGACGCCCATGCGCGGCGCCACGCCGTGGCGGTGTGGGCATTCGTGGTCTTCGTGCTCGAGGCGCTGGTCTTCGTGCTGATCGGGCTGGCGCTCCGCGGCGTGCTGGCCCGGACCGGGGGCGCGTTCGGGTCGCTTGCCGGGGACTTGCCGCTGGCGCTCGCCGTCACGGCGGCCTGCGTGGCCGCCCGCCTCCTGTGGGTGTTCCTGGCCGTCTATCTCCGGCGGCTCCTGTCGGCCCGCCTGCGGGCAAAGGAGCCGCGGCCCGATCCGGCGATGCCGCTGATCGTCGGCTGGGCCGGCATGCGCGGGGTCGTCACCCTCGCGGCTGCCCTCGCCCTGCCGGTGGACTTCCCCGGCCGCGACGCCATCCTGGTCGCGGCCTTCGTGGTCATCCTGTTCACCGTGCTGGTCCAGGGCACCACCCTCGGATCCCTGATCCGCCGGCTCCGCGTCGATTCCACCGCGCACCTGCCCGACGGCCATCTCGACGCGACCATGGCCCGCGTCGTCGTCAACGAGGCGGGCCTCGCCGCCCTGGAGCGGTTGGTCACCCCCGAATCCGGCGCGCTGCGGCACCCGCGCCTCGTGGACGAGTACCGCCGCCGGGTCCGCGCCACCTCCCGGGACCGCGACGAGCGCGAGGCTCTCGGGGCGGAGAAAGCCGAGCATTTCGC
This sequence comes from uncultured Methylobacterium sp., assembly GCA_963990595.1. GTDB lineage: Bacteria > Pseudomonadota > Alphaproteobacteria > Rhizobiales > Beijerinckiaceae > Methylobacterium. The sequence goes on along the minus strand of CAXDNE010000003.1, from coordinate 30,378 downwards.
CGCCGCGCTCCTGGCGGTGCGGACGGGCCGGTCGGCGTTGATCGGCCTGCACCGGGAGAACCGGATCCACAGCTCGGTGCTGCGGACCCTGGAGGCGGAGATCGACCTTGAGGAACTCCACCTGAAACGCCTGGCCGGCCTCGCGACCGCCCACGGCGCAGCCTGACGGGGCGGCCCGGAGGGCGTCCGGGTCAGGCCGCCCCGGGCTGTGGGCGCCTCAGTGGGCGGCGCAGCCATCCGCGGACCGGCCGTAGCCGCTGTAGACGACGCGCACCTTGCGCAGGCAGGTGCTCTCGGCCTTGGGCGCCGCCGCCACGGGGGCGACGTCCACCGGCTCGACCCGCAGGGTCGCCGTGACGGCCTGCTCTTCCGGGGTGGCGAGCGCGCGGCTGGCACTCATCACGAGCGGCGTGGCGACGAGAGACGAGAGGGCCAGTGCAGCGAAGACAGCGATGTTCTTGCGGCCGAAGCTGTTAACGTTGCGAACATTGCGCATGGTTGGTCTTCCGGTCGTGTTCGGCAGCATCGAGGTGCCGATATCCCCTGTTGCGACCATAACTTGGCCGTCGGCTTGGCGGTTCCGGCTATCGCCCAAAAACTGCCACGCTCGCGTGTCCGGCCGCACCTGGGGAGCCGGTGCTCAGAAGATCCTGCGGTACTGCACGAAGCCCGACCGCTCGGCGACCCGGTCGTAGAGCTGCATCGCGTCGGTATTCGTCTCGTGCGTCAGCCAGTGGACGCGGGAGCAGCCGGAAGCCTTCGCGGCGTCGTAGACATGCTCGATCAGCCGCCGCCCGATCCCGAGACCGCGGGTGCCTTCCGCCACGAACAGGTCCTGCAGGTAGCAGTAGTCGCCGATCGTCCAGGCCGAGCGGTGGCGGATATGGTGGACGAGCCCCAAGGCCTCGGCGCCGCGCCACGCCAGGGCGCCGTCGACCGGCTCGGCCGGATCGGTGAGGCGGGTCCAGGTGGTGTCGGTGACGGGCCCCGACAGATCGACCTTGTAGAAGGCTTGGTAGCCGCGCCAGAGCGGCAGCCAGGCGTCCCGATCCTGCGGACCGATCGGGCGGATCGCGATGCTGGCCGTGCCGCCGTCCATGATTTTCTCCCTGTGCCGTTCGGGGATCGGATCACGCTCCGGCCCGCCCACGCAACCCGGACGGCGCACGCCGCAGGGGACTCGCCGTCAGGGACTCGCCGTCAGGGGTGCGCCTCGGGAGGATGCGCCGCGCAGCCTTCGCCTTGCACCCCTGCCCGCCGGCACCTAAACCGGCCCGCCAGCGGCCCGACCCGCCGCGCGAGCCCGAGCCTCCGACACCCATGTCCCAGAAAAAATCGTTCCAGGGTCTGATCCTGACGCTGCAGGAATTCTGGGCGGCGCAGGGCTGCGTGATCCTCCAGCCCTACGACATGGAAGTCGGCGCCGGCACCTTCCACCCGGCCACGACCCTGCGGGCGCTCGGCCCGAAGCCGTGGAAGGCGGCCTATGTCCAGCCCTCGCGCCGGCCCAAGGACGGCCGCTACGGCGAGAACCCCAACCGGCTGCAGCATTATTACCAGTTCCAGGTGATCCTGAAGCCGAACCCGCCGAACCTGCAGGAACTCTACCTCGCCTCGCTCGCCGCCATCGGCGTCGACCTGAAGCTGCACGACATCCGCTTCGTCGAGGACGATTGGGAGAGCCCGACGCTCGGCGCCTGGGGCCTCGGCTGGGAATGCTGGTGCGACGGGATGGAGGTGTCCCAGTTCACCTACTTCCAGCAGGTGGCGGGCTTCGAATGCGCCCCCGTGGCGGGCGAGCTCACCTACGGGCTGGAGCGGCTCGCCATGTACGTCCAGGGCGTCGAGAACGTCTACGATCTGGACTTCAACGGCGCCGAGGGTGCGGATCGGATCACCTATGGGGACGTGTTCCTGCAGGCCGAGCAGGAATACTCCCGCCACAATTTCGAGGCGGCCGACACCACCATGCTGTTCCGCCAGTTCACCGACGCGGAGGCGGCCTGCCGCTCCTACCTCGCGGCGGGCGCGCCCGCCTCGGACGGTGCGCGCCACCGCATGGCGCAGCCGGCCTACGACCAGTGCATCAAGGCGAGCCACGTCTTCAACCTGCTGGACGCGCGCGGCGTGATCTCGGTGACGGAGCGCCAGAGCTACATCCTGCGGGTGCGGGAGCTGGCCAAGGCCTGCGGGGCGGCGTGGCTGAAGACGGCGGCCGGCGGAGCCCCTTGAGCCCTCGCGCGTTGCAACCCCCGCCAACCGGCGCGCCCCGGCGCGTCCGCAGACGCGGGAATCTCGTGATGAAACAGACCCTCCTCGCCCTCGGCGTCCTCGTGCTCGGCCTCGGCCCGGCGCTGGCGGCCGACCCCGGTCCGGAGGCCGTGGTCAAGAAGCTCTACGCCGAGCCGCACCCGAATCACTCCTCCGTCTATACGAAGCGCCTCCAGGGCCTGTTCGACGCCGACGCCAAGCAGGCCAACGGCGCCGCCGGCAACCTCGATTTCGACTACCGCCTCAACGGCGAGCCCCTGAAGCCCGACACCGTGAAGAACCTCACCTTCAAGGAGGCCGGCGAGGGCAAGGACCAGGCGAAGGTCACGGTGGAGCGCAAGGGCGGGGACGGCGCGAATTCCATCGTCTACGACCTCGTGCGCGAGGACGGGGGCTGGAAGGTGTCCGACGCCCACGCGATCGGCGACCGGAAGTGGCAGCTCTCGACGATCCTCAAGGGCGAGGCGCGATGACAGCCGGGGGTAACCCGGCCCGCCGACCCTCGACAGGTGTGCGGCGCGGCGATATGGCCGCCCCATGCCCGACCTCCTGCTCGAACTCCGCTCGGAAGAGATCCCCGCCCGCATGCAGCGGCGCGCGGCGGAGGATCTCAAGAAGCTCGTCACCGACGCGCTGGTGGAGCGCGGCTTCCTGTACGAGGGCGCCAAGGCGTTCTCGACGCCGCGCCGGCTCGCGCTGCACATCGCCGGCCTGCCGTCCCGCGGCGAGGCGGTGCGCGAGGAGCGCCGCGGCCCGCGGGTCGGTGCCCCCGAGGCGGCCGTCCAGGGCTTCCTGAAGGGCGCCGGCCTGACGAGCCTGGATCAGGCCAGGACCGTCACCGATCCCAAGAAGGGCGAATTCTACCTCGCGGTGATCGAGCGGCTCGGCCGCGAGACGCTGGACGTCCTGGCCGAGCTCCTGCCGGAGATCATCCGGACCTTCCCCTGGCCGAAATCCATGCGCTGGGGCGCGGCCTCGGCCGAGCCGGGCTCCCTGCGCTGGGTGCGCCCGCTGCAATCGATCGTCGCGACCTTCGGGCCGGAGACCGAGACCCCGGAGGTCGTGCCCTTCACGGTGGGCGGGATCACGGCCGGCACCACGACCTACGGCCACCGCTTCCTCGCGCCCGCGGCGATCGAGGTGCGCCGGTTCGACGACTACATCCAGGCGCTGGAGCGGGCGAAGGTCATCCTCGATCCGGAGCGGCGCAAGGACGTGATCCTGCACGACGCCCGCGACCTCGCCTTCGCCCGCGGCCTCGACCTCGTGGAGGATGAGGGGCTGCTGGAGGAGGTCTCCGGCCTCGTGGAATGGCCGGTGGTGCTGATGGGCTCCTTCGACGAGGCCTTCCTCGACATCCCCGCCGAGGCGATCCGGGCGACCATCCGGGCGAACCAGAAGTGCTTCGTGCTGCGGAAGGGCGGCTCGGAGGATCTGGCCCCGGCCTTCATCCTGGTCTCGAACCTCGTCGCCACCGATGGCGGCCAGGCGATCACCGCCGGCAACGAGCGGGTGGTGCGGGCGCGCCTGTCGGACGCGAAGTTCTTCTGGGAGACCGACAAGGCGACCCGCCTGGAAGACCGGCTGCCCAAGCTCGACAGCATCGTCTTCCACGAGAAGCTCGGCACGCAGGGTGCGCGGATCGCCCGCATCGCCGCCCTGGCGAAGGAGCTCGCGCCGCTTGTGGGGGCCGACCCGGAACTCGCCGAGCGCGCCGCCCGCCTCGCCAAGGCCGACCTCGTCACCGAGATGGTCGGCGAGTTCCCCGAGCTTCAGGGCCTGATGGGGCGCAAATACGCGGCGCTCCAGGGCGAGCCCGCGAGCGTCTGCGCCGCCATCGAGGAGCATTACAAGCCGCTGGGCCCCTCCGACCGGGTGCCGACCGATCCGGTCTCCATCGCGGTGGGACTGGCCGACAAGCTCGACACGCTGGTCGGGTTTTGGGCGATCGAGGAGAAGCCCACGGGGAGCAAGGATCCGTTCGCCCTGCGGCGGGCGGCTTTGGGCGTGATCCGGCTCATCCTCGACCGCGGCTTGCGCCTGCGCCTGCTGGAGCAGGTCGGCGCGGCGGATCGCGGCCTCGCCGCGCGGGCCGGCGCGGATGCGCAGGACCTCCTCGGCTTCTTCGCCGACCGCCTGAAGGTCTATCTCCGCGACCAGGGCGCCCGGTACGACCTCGTGGACGCGGTCTTCGCCCTGCCGGGTCAGGACGACCTGCTGCTGATCGTCCGGCGGGTCGAGGCCCTTCAGGAATTCCTCGACACCGAGGACGGCAAGAACCTGCTCGCGGGCTACAAGCGCGCGGCCAACATCCTGCGGATCGAGGAGAAGAAGGACGGCCGCGCCTACGATTCCGAGCCCGACGCCGCGCTCGCCGCCGCGGGCGAACCGGCCGAGCGGGCGCTGGCCGAGGCCCTGGGCCGGGCGCGGGAGACCGCCTCGGCGGCGATTGCCCGGGAGGATTTCGCCGGCGCCATGCAGGCGCTCTCGACCCTGCGGGCGCCGGTCGACGCGTTCTTTCAGGACGTGACCGTCAACGCTCCCGACCCGAAGCTCCGCGAGAACCGCCTGCTGCTGCTCAACGCGCTCCGCGCCGCGACCCGCGAGGTGGCGGAGTTCGCGAAGATCGAGGGGTGAGGCACACCGTGCCCTCGTTCCCGCCCGCCACCTCATCCTGAGATGCCGGAGCGAAAGCGGAGGCGTCGAAGGAGGTTTCCAGCCAGCCGCGCGATCCCTGGAGCCATCCTTCGAGGCGGCTTCGCCGCACCTCAGGATGAGGTGGATTGGTGGGAGGGTGGGGAAGTTACCCCCTCACCCGTGATCGTGCCCGGCATGATCCTCTGGCTCCGGCAGGGTCAGGCCGAAATGGCTCACCAGATCGGCCACCTGCCCGGGGCTCAACTGCCGCGGGTTGAGGTTGCGCAGCAGCAGGTAGAGTTTGGCGGTCTCCTCCAGCTCCTCGGTGGCGAAGACCGCGCCCTCCAGGCTGTCGCCGGCCACCACCGGGCCGTGATTGGCGAGCAGCACCGAACTGTACTTCCCCGCGAGCCCCCGGATCGCGTCCGCCACCGCCGGGTCGCCCGGGCGGTAATAAGGCACGAGCGCCGTGCCGCCGGTGCGCATGAGATAGTAGGGGGTCAGCGGCGGCAGCACCTGCCGCGGGTCGATCTCCGGAAGCATCGACACCGCCACCGCGTGGGTCGAGTGCAGGTGGACGATGGCCTTCGCCTCGCTCCGGCTCTCGTAGAGCGCGCTGTGCAGCGGGATCTCCTTGGTGGGCTTGTCGCCGGAGACCAGCCGCCCGGCCGCGTCCAGCCGGGCGATCCGCGCCGGGTCGAGGAAGCCGAGCGACGCGTTGGTCGGCGTCACCAGCCAGCCGCCGTCGGGCAGGCGCAGCGAGATGTTGCCCGACGAGCCCGGCGTCAGGCCGCGCTCGAACAGCGAGCGGCCGTAGCGGCAGATCTCCTCGCGCAGCCGGCTCTCGTCGCTCATGCGGTCGCTCCCTCGATCAGCTCGAATCCGAGATCGATCCGTTTGGGGCCTTCACCCATCAGGCAGGCGGCGGCCTGACGGCCGATCTCCAGGCGCGGCGTGCGCACCGTCGACAGGGGCTGGGGCATCGCCGCCGCGATGTCGAGCCCGTTGAAGCCGAACAGCGCGAGCCGCCCCGGCACGGACAGGCCCGCCGACAGGCAGGCGAAATAGCCGCCGAGCGCCATGTCGTCGTTGGAGAAGTAGACGGCATCGAGGTCCGGGTGGCGGGCCAGCAGCGCCTCCAGACCCGCCCGGCCGGAGGCCGGCGAGGACGGGCCGGGCCGGATCTCGCGAGCCCGGAGCGCCAGCCCGGCCTCCGCCAGGGCGGCCTCGAACCCGGCCAGCCGCTTGCCCGCGCGCAGGTCGACCGCGAGATCGTGGCCGAGATAGGCGATGCGGCGGTAGCCGCGCCCCACGAGGTGGCGGGCGCTCGCCGCGCCCACGGCCCGGTTGGAGAAGCCGACCACGGCGTCGATCCCGTCGCCATCCGTGTCGATCATCTCGACCACGCGCACGCCCCCGGCCCGCGCCAGGGCCACCGTCCCGGGATTGTGCTCCAGCCCGGTGAGCAGGAGCGCCGCCGGACGCCACGACAGGAGCGCGGCGGCGAGCGCCTCCTCCCGGTCCGGGTCGTAGTCGCTGACCCCGATCACGCAGGGCATGCCCTCGGCGTCGAGCGCCGCGGTCAGCCCGCGCAGCAGGTCGGGGAAGACCACGTTGGCCAGCGACGGGATGACGACCCCGACGAGCCGCGCGCTCGCCCCCTGCCCGGCGAGGCTGCCGGCGAGGCGATTCGGCACGTAGCCGAGCCGGGCCACCGCCTCCGCGACCCGCTCGCCGGCGCGCTTGGAATAGGAGCCGTGGTTGCGCAGGACCCGCGAGACCGTGCTCTCGCCGACCCCGGCCGCGCGGGCGACGTCGGTGAGCGTCACGAGCCGCCCCGGCGGCTGAACTTCGTCCATGGCCCCGCTCTCCCGGCGCGGTTTTTCTCGCGATGCCCGTTGCTTCTCCCACCCGCGCCCTCCTCCTGAGGTGCCCGCGAAGCGGGCCTCGAAGGCGGGTTCCAGGATCGCGCGGCAAGCCGGAGGGCGCCTTCGCGGCCTCCGCTGCGCTCCGGCACCTCAGGAGGAGGGCGCGGGTGGGAAGCCTGTCCTGCGGCTCTGTGCTCCCTGACATAGCGGCCTGCATTATGTCGCACAACCGGATTGGCAGCGCTGCCAAATGGCGATATGGCACCGGCCCAGCGCCGCCCGACGAGCGGCGGAGACCATCGCCCGTCCGCCCTGCGGTACGGCCCAGGGAGAACGCCGATGCCGGTTCAAGCCGCCCCGCTGCGGGGTGCCGCCGCACCCGCCGACGAGAAGACTTTCGTCGACCGGACCTACGCCAAGGTCTTCTGGCGCCTCGTGCCGTTCCTGATGCTCTGCTACGTGGTGGCGTATCTGGACCGGGTGAATGTCGGCTTCGCCAAGCTCCAGATGTCCCAGGAGCTGAAGTTCTCCGAGACGGTCTACGGCCTGGGCGCCGGCATCTTCTTCCTCGGCTACTTCCTGTTCGAGGTGCCCTCGAACGTGATCCTGCACCGGGTCGGCGCCCGGGTCTGGATCGCCCGGATCATGATCACCTGGGGGGTGATCTCCGGGGCGTTCCTGTTCGTGAACTCGGAATGGAGCTTTTACGGGATGCGCTTCCTGCTCGGGCTGGCCGAGGCCGGCTTCTATCCGGGCGTCATCCTGTACACGACCTCGTGGTTCCCGGCCCATCGCCGGGCCAAGGTCATCGCGGTGTTCATGGCGGCGATCCCGGTCTCCGGGGTCTTCGGCAACCCGCTCTCGGGCTGGATCATGGACGCGCTCAACGGCGCCCATGGCCTGTCCGGCTGGCAGTGGATGTTCCTGATCGAGGCCGTGCCGGCGGTGCTGATCGGCGTCGCGGTGTTCCTCTACCTCGACAACCGCCCCGCCGAGGCGAAATGGCTGACCGACGCCGAGAAGCAGGTTCTCGAACGGGACATCGCCGCCGACAACCAGGGCAAGGAAGCGAGCCCGCACTCGATCGCCACGGTGTTCCGGAACGGGCGCGTGTGGTTCATGAGCCTGATCTACTTCGCCTTCGTCACCGGCCAGTACGGCCTGACCTTCTGGATGCCGACGATCGTCAAGGCGTCGGGCGTGCAGGGCAACTTCAACATCGGCCTGATCAGCGCGATCCCGTTCCTGTGCGCTGCCGTGGTGATGGTCCTGCTCGGCCTCAGCGCCGACCGGATGCGCGAGCGCCGCTGGCACCTGATCATCCCGGCCCTGCTCGGCGCCGTCGGCTTCGTGGTGTCGGCCAATGCCGGCTCGACGACGCTCGCTATCGCGGCGCTCTCGGTGGCGGCGGCCGGCGTGCTGACCTGCTCGCCCCTGTTCTGGTCGCTGCCGACGGCGTTCCTGAGCGGCGCGGGTGCGGCGGCCGGGATCGCGCTGATCAACTCGGTGGGCAATCTGGCCGGCTTCGTCAGCCCCTACGTGATCGGGGCGCTGCGCGACGCCACCGGCAGCACCGCCACGGGCCTCTACGCGCTCGCCGCCATGCTGGTTGTCGGCGCGGTCTGCGTGTTCGTCACGCCGGCCAAGATGGTCAACCGCTGACGCGCGATACGGGCGCGACATGCCCCCTCTCCCGCCCGGGAGAGGGGACCTGCGCTTCACGCGGCGACGCTGAGGTGCCCTCCCCCCACCCTGCAGGATCTGCCCCGATGACCACCGACACGCATACCCGCCGCGCCGCGGTGATCGGCCTGGGCTCCATGGGCTCCGGCATGGCCGGCTCGCTCCTGCGGGCGGGCTTCTCCGTCGCCGCCTGCGACGTGAACCCGGAGGCGGTGGCGCGTTTCGAGGTCGCGGGCGGCCGGGGCGCCGCCAATCCGGCCGAGGCCGCTGACGGCGCCGACGTGGTGGTGAGCGTCGTCGTCAACGCCGCCCAGACCGAGGCGGTGCTGTTCGGCGAGAACGGCGCCGCCGCCGCGATGCCGGACGGCGCGGTGTTCGTCTCCTCCGCCACCATGGATCCGGCCATCGCCCGGGCGCTGGCGGCCCGGCTTGAGGCCACCGGCCGCCACTATCTCGACGCCCCGATGAGCGGCGGCGCCGCCCGCGCGGCGGATGGCGGCCTGACCTTCCTGGCCTCGGGCTCGGCGGCGGCCTTCGCCAAGGCCCGGCCGGCCCTCGACGCCATGGCCGGCACGCTCTACGAACTGGGCAACGAAGCCGGCCAGGGCGCGGCCTTCAAGATGATCAATCAGCTTCTCGCCGGGGTGCACATCGCCGCCGCCTGCGAGGCGATGAGCTTCGCGGCCAAGCAGGGCCTCGACCTGCGGCGCGTCTACGAGGTGATCACCAAGTCGGCGGGCAATTCCTGGATGTTCGAGAACCGGGTGCCCCACATCCTCGACGCGGATTACACGCCCCGGAGCGCGATCGACATCTTCGTCAAGGATCTCGGCATCGTGCAGGACATGGCCCGCGCGGAGAAGTACCCGGTTCCGGTGGCCGCGGCGGCCCTGCAGATGTTCCTGATGGCCTCGGGCGCCGGCATGGGCCGGGACGACGACGCCTCCGTGGCGCGGCTCTACGCGCAGGTCTCGGGAGCGAAGCTGCCGGGGACGGCTTGAGGAAGCCCGATCCCGCCCTCCTCCTCATCCTGAGGTGCCCGCGTCAGCGGGCCTCGAAGGCGGGCTCCAGGGGGCGCGCTGGTTTCCGGAGGCCTCCGTCGAGGCGGCTCCGCCGCACCTCAGGATGAGGTCGAGAGTGGGATGGCGGTCCGCTGGGCGGATCGAACGGGTGTCGAGAACCGGGCAGGGAGTCCCAAGAGAATGCCGCGCTTTGCCGCCAACCTGAGCCTGATGTTCAACGAGGTGCCGTTCCTCGACCGGTTCGAAGCCGCGGCCAGAGCCGGGTTCGACGCCGTCGAGTTCCTGTTCCCGTACGAGCACCCGCCGGAGGCCATCGGCGAGCGGCTCCGGGGCAACGGCCTGACCCAGGCGCTGTTCAACCTGCCGCCGGGAGATTTCGCCAAGGGCGAGCGCGGGCTGGCGGCGTTTCCCGAGCGGTTCGACGAGCTGAAGGCCGGAGTCGACACGGCTCTGCGCTACGTCGCGGCGACCGGCGTGGGCCGGCTCCACCTGATGGCGGGCCTCGCCCCCCACGATGATCCCCGGGCGGTCGAATCCTACCGCCGGGCCGTGACCTGGACGGCGGAGCGGCTGGCACCCGCCGGCCTCGACCTCGTCCTCGAGCCGATCAACGGCCGCAACATGCCGGGCTACTTCCTCAACGATTTCGGCCGCGCCGCGGAGCTGATCCGCGACCTCGCCCTGCCGAACCTGAAGCTGCAGTTCGACCTCTACCACTGCCAGATCCTGCACGGCGACGTGACCATGCGGCTGCGCGCCCTGATGCCGATCATCGGCCACGTCCAGACCGCGAGCGTGCCCGAGCGGCACGAGCCCGGCACCGGCGAGATGGCCGACTTCTTCCTGTTCGACGAGCTGGACCGGCTCGGCTACCGCGGCTTCGTCGGCTGCGAGTACATTCCGGCCGCCGACACCGTCGCGGGCCTCGGCTGGCTCGCCGCCTACAAGGAGAGCGCCCGATGAGCCTCGCGCTGGGATGTGTCGCCGACGACTACACGGGGGCCTCGGACCTCGCCAACACCCTGACCAAGGCGGGCCTGCGCACGATCCAGACCATCGGGGTGCCGGAGGATGACCGGGCCCTGCCGGAGGCCGACGCGGTGGTGGTGGCGCTGAAGAGCCGCTCGATCCCGGCCGACCAGGCCGTGGCGCGCTCCCGCGAGGCGGAAGCCTGGCTGCGCGCCCGGGGCGCCGCCCACGTGATGTTCAAGGTCTGCTCGACCTTCGACTCCACCGATGCCGGCAATATCGGCCCGGTCATGGACGCGCTCCGGGGCGAGGCCGGCGAATCCATCGCGCTGGTCACCCCCGCTTTCCCGGAGACGGGCCGGAGCGTCTACCAGGGCAACCTCTTCGTCGGCTCCGTGCCGCTGAACGAGAGCCCGCTCAAGGATCACCCGCTCAATCCCATGCGCGACGCCAATCTCGTGCGCGTGCTGGGGCGCCAGAGCGCGGGCCCGGTCGGGCTCGTCGACACCGCCACGGTCGCCCGGGGCGCCGAGGCGGTGGCGGCGCGGCTCGACGCCCTGGCGGCCGAGGGCAAGCAGGCCGCCATCGCGGACGCGATCTTCGACAGCGACCTCGAAGTGCTCGGCCGGGCGATCATCGAACGGAAGTTCTCGGTGGGGGCCTCGGGGCTCGGGCTCGGTCTCGCCCGCGCGCTCGTCGCCGACGGGCGCGGCACCCGGGATGCCGCCGGCGCGGCGGTCGGCGAGCCTGTCGGCGGATCCGCCGCCTGTCTCGCGGGCAGCTGCTCGCAGGCGACCCTTCAGCAGGTCGCCGCCGCCGAGACGCTGATGCCGGTGCTGCGCCTCGATCCGGCGCGGCTGCTCGCGGGGGCCGATCTCGTGGCCGAGGCCCTGGCCTTCGCGGAGGGGCACCGCGCCGCCGGCCCGGTGCTGATCGCCACCTCGGCGCCCCCCGAGGCGGTGCGCGCGCTCCAGGCCCGGCACGGCGTCGACGCGGCCGGCCACGCGATCGAGACGGCTCTCGCCGCCATAGCCGAGGGCCTCGTCGCCCGCGGGGTGCGCCGGCTCGTGGTCGCCGGCGGCGAGACCTCGGGCGCCGTGGTCGACCGGCTGGGCCTCACCGCCTTCCTGCTCGGGCCGGAGATCGCCGCGGGCGTGCCGGTCCTGCGCACCGCCGGCCGGGCCGAGCCGATGCTGCTCGCCCTGAAATCCGGCAATTTCGGCGGTCCGGACTTCTTCGGCCGCGCCCTCGACATGATGGCCTGACGCCCCCCTTCCGACGAGAGGTTTCCCATGCACGCCCTGGTTCTCGGCGCCGCCGGCATGATCGGCCGCCGCCTCGTGGACGCTCTGGTGAGGGAGGGCCGCGTCGGCGGGCAGCCGCTCACCGCCCTCACCCTGCTCGATGTCGTGCCGCCCGCGGCACCGGCGGGCTTCTCGGGCCCGGTCCGCGCCGAGGCCGCGGATCTCACCGCCCCCGGCGCGGCCGAGGCCGCCATCGCCGAGCGGCCGGGGGTGATCTTCCACCTCGCCGCCGTCGTCTCCGGTGAGGCCGAGGCGAATCTGGAACTCGGCTACCGGGTCAATCTCGACGGCACGCGGCTGCTGCTCGATGCGATCCGGCACGCCCACGCGGCCGACGGCTACCGGCCGAAGCTGATCTTCACCTCCTCGCTCGCGGTCTTCGGGCCGCCGCTGCCGAAGGTGATCCCGGACGATCACATCCTGCGTCCCGCCTCCTCGTACGGCGTGCAGAAGGCCATGGGCGAACTGATGCTCGCCGACTACGCGCGCCGCGGCTTCCTGGACGGGATCGGCCTGCGCCTGCCGACCATCTGCGTGCGACCGGGCAAGCCCAACAAGGCGGCCTCGGGCTTCTTCTCGGGCATCATCCGCGAGCCGCTCGCCGGCCAGGCGGCGATCCTGCCGGTGCCCGACACGGTGCGGCACTGGTTCGCCAGCCCGGACGCGGCGGTGGGCTTCCTGGTCCACGCCGCCGGGCTCGACCTCGCGGCGATCGGCCCGCGGATCAGCCTGACCATGCCGGGCGTCTCGGCCACGGTGGCCGAGGAGATCGAGGCCCTCCGGCGCGTGGCGGGCGACAAGGCGGTGGCGCTGATCCGGCGCGAGCCGGACGCCACCATCGCCCGGATCATCGCCTCCTGGCCCGAGGCGTTCGAGCCGGAGGCGGCTCTGGCGCTGGGCTTCCGGGCCGACCCGTCCTTCGACGCGATCGTGGCGCAGCACGTGGCCGAGTTCCACGGCGGCTGAGGCGCTTCAGGCGCGGGCGGAGCGGATGTCGGTCTGCGGGAAATCGTCGCCGACGTAGAGCAGCGGCACCCCGTGGACCCGCGCGCAGGCATAGGCGAAGCAGTCGCCGAGGTTCAGGCGCGCCGGGTGGCGGCCCTTGCCGTAGCGGGCATGGGCCGCGACGGCGACGCGGATTTCCGCGACGCCAAGGGAAACCAGCTCGAGCCCGGTCGTCTCACGGAAGCCGTCCACGATGCCCTCGGCGAACTCGGGCGGGGCCGACTGAGTGCGAGCCACGGCCAGAACGGCCTCGAACAGGGCCAGGGCGCTGGTCAAGCGCCTCGGTGCTTGGCGCAGGCAGTCCGCCAGCTCTTCATGGCCCCGCTCGCGACACAGGATGGCGACCAGGGCCGAAGCATCGACGAACATCAGTCCTCGTAAAGGCTGTCGTAGAACGCCTTGTCGGCCTTGGGGCCGGTCGCGGGATACGCGGCAAGAGCATCCTGAAGAGGCCGGATCTTCTCGAGGAAATCTGCCAGCGGCTCCGCACGCCGCTGCAACTCGTTCTCAAGTGCGATTCGCACCGCCTCGGTCTTGCTCACGCCGGCCCGCGATGCCAGCTTTTCGGCGAGCTGATTCACGGCCTCGCTGCGAATGTTGAGCGGCATGACAGCCTCCGTGTAGACGCAGGGAGGCTAGTGTCTACACACCACAGCCGCAAGGGCGGCCAGAACCCCGATCAAGGATCCCGATGACCCGCCTCGACGAGGCTCGCGCCGCGCTGAAAAAGACCTTCGGCTACGAGGATTTCCGGCCCGGCCAGGACGAGGTGATCGGCGCGGTGCTCGACGGCGCCGACGTGTTCGCCGTGATGCCCACGGGCTCGGGCAAGTCGATGACCTACCAGCTCCCGGCGCTCGTCGATCCGGGGCTGACCGTGGTGGTCTCGCCGCTGATCGCGCTGATGCACGATCAGGTGCAGCAGATGCGCAGCGTCGGCATCCAGGCCGCGACCCTCAACTCGAGCGTGGCGGAATCGGAATCCCGCGAGACCTGGCGCGCCCTGCGCTCGGGGGATCTGCGGCTGCTGTTCGTGTCGCCCGAGCGCCTGCTGATGGACGGCTGCATGGACGCCCTGCGCGGGACGGGCGTCCGGCGGCTGGCGGTGGACGAAGCGCATTGCGTCTCGCAATGGGGGCACGATTTCCGGCCCGAGTACCGGGAGATCGCCCGGGCCCGCACGGCGCTCGGCAACGTCCAGACCCTGGCGCTGACCGCCACTGCCGATGCCGCCACCCGGTCGGAGATCGCCGAGCGGCTCTTCCCGCAGGGCCGGCCGCCGAAGATCTTCGTCCACTCCTTCGACCGGCCGAACATCCGGCTGAACTTCCAGCCCAAGGACAACCCGGCCCGGCAGATCGAGCGCTTCCTGAAGCACCGAAGGGCGGAGAGCGGGATCATCTATTGCTCCTCGCGCAAGCGCACCGAGCAGCTCGCCGAGACCCTCCGGAAGGACGGGTTCGACGCCCTGCCCTACCATGCCGGCCTCGATCAGGCGACACGGATGGCGAACCAGGACCGGTTCCTGCAGGAGGACGGGGTGGTGATGACCGCCACCGTGGCGTTCGGCATGGGCATCAACAAGCCGGACGTGCGCTTCGTCTGCCACGCCGACATGCCCAACAACGTCGAGGGCTACTACCAGGAGATCGGCCGCGCCGGCCGCGACGGGCTGCCGGCCGACACGCTCACCCTCTACGGCCTCGACGACATGGCCCTGCGCCGCCGTCAGATCGACGAGAAGGAGATCTCCGACGAGCGCCGCCGGGTCGAGCGGCGCAAGCTCGAGGCGATGATCACCCTGTGCGAGGGCGCCGCCTGCCGGCGGCAGTCGCTGCTCGCCTATTTCGGCGAGACGAGCGAGCCCTGCGGACGCTGCGACCTGTGCCGCGGCGGCGTGACCCTCGTGGACGGGACGGTCTCGGCGCAGAAGGTCCTCTCAGCCATCGTGCGGACCGGGCAGCGCTTCGGCGCGGCCTATATCTGCGACCTCGTCCATGGCAAAGAGAGCGAGCAGATCCGCCGCAACGGGCATACGGGCCTCAAGACCTTCGGGGTCGGCGCCGACAAGCCGGTGGCGGCCTGGCGGGCGATCCTGCGCCAGCTCTTCGCGGCCGGGGCGATCACCGAGAACGCCGACGGCTATGGCGGTCTCGCCATGACCGAGAAGGGCGAGGCGATCCTGTTCGGGCGGGAGCCGGTCCAGCTCCGCCCCGATCCCGAGCCGAAGGCGGAGACGCGCGAGCGCCGCCGCGCCGCATCGCGCGAGGACGGGGAGATCGTGCTCTCCGAGGCCGACGAGGCCCTGTTCCAGCACCTGCGGGGCCTGCGCGCCACGCTCGCCCGGTCCGAAGGCATCGCGGCCTTCATGGTGTTCCCCGACCGGACTCTGATCGAGATGGCCCGCCAGAAGCCCGTCGACCTCTGGGCGCTGCGCACGGTCCACGGGGTCGGCGAGCGCAAGCGCGAGGCCTACGGCGACAAGTTCGTGGCGGCGATCGCCGAGTTCCTGGCCCATCCGCCGGCGGCGTGAGGATGCGCGAGGTTCGGGGGGCGCTCGGGGCGCCGTTCTCGGAGGGGATGGCCGGTTCGCCATCCTGCGCTGATCGCCGGAACACCGGCAGGTCCGGCCGGTGACGTGATCGGCTCCCGCCGCCCGTTCACGCCCCCTTCGCCCGAACGCGGGACGATCGTCTGACTCAGGCTCAAACGGTGGCCCTGCCCCTGCCGGAACGACGGCAGGGCTCCACCTCGCAGCGATGCGTCCGTCCGTCCGCCTGTGGCTGGACCGATGCTGCGTCGGTGAGGATGTCGCATTCCGCCCCAACCTGCCTCATCCCGGGCGAACGCATATCCCAAGCAATTCTCTTCATGGTCTCGCAACCCCTTAGTCATCGGGGAGTTGCGTGCCACGTCTCATCAAATTATATTCCGATGTCTGTGCGGACCGCAAATATGTATAGCGTATATAGACTGTACATATACACGCATAAGTGTTTTGATGGGCGGATATAATGTTTGATAATCAGTACAGCGTTGCGAAAATTATGCAACATCTGGGAATAAGGTGCGTCTTGGATGTCGGCGCCAATGCGGGGCAGTTCGGCGAGATGCTGTTCAGGCAGGGGTTTCCGGGCCGCCTGGTCTCCTTCGAGCCGTTGGATGACTGCTTCGATGAGCTCTCAAGGATCGCGCGCCATTACCCGAATTGGCAGTGCCATAAATTGGCGATCGGCTCCGAGGACGGTGAGGCCGTCATCAACGACTCCGGTAACCGCTACAGCAGCTCGATCCTGCCGGCCGAATCCTGGTCCATCGAGGAGCATGCGCCGATTGCTCCGGTTGCCCGGCAACCCGTGACGGTACGGCGTCTCGATTCGCTCTGGCAGGATTTGTGGTCCTCAACCGATCCCAGACCGCTCATGCTCAAGATCGACGTGCAAGGCTTCGAACCACAAGTTTTGGATGGCCTCGGGCAGCATCTGCAGGACATCGACCTGCTTCTGTTCGAGGCGTCGCTCATCCCGTCCTATGAAGGCGCGAAAACGTTTGAGGTCATGGTCTCGGACATGCGGAACAAGGGCCTGTTTCCTGTCTGGATCGGTCCGGGATGGGGGAGCGCGAAGACCGGGCAAATCTTTGAATGCGATGTCGCCTTCGCGAGAAGTGCGTTGATCAAATAGTACTCGATGGCGACTTCACCTGTTTGGCGGTGTCGGTCTGATGGGCCTGATGCGGATGGCGGACCAGCGGGACGGCCGGCCCCGGACGGCTGCTCTGTCCCCGCCAGGTCCTCGCCAGATCGGCAACAGGCCGGATCGCGAGAGATGACGCTCCGCGGCGCGCTCGATCCTCTCGCGTTCGAGGCCGCGCGGGCGATCCGTGCCCGGGAGATCCTTGTCCGGGTGAGAAGAGGCGGCCGATCCGGCGGCAACGACGGTCTGTCACGTTTCGGCATGACGGGCCGCTGGCCGCACGCGCGGGAAGGAACGGCTGACATCAGAGGCCAGCCAGGGGCCGCCTCCGCGGCTCCCGGCGCGCATCCCGGTGAACGTCCGACACCGGCGACGTGCGTTCGGGCCGTGCAACGCCGGTCCCGCCCTCACGCTCGGGATGGGCAACGCGTCCGACGATGACAGGGGCCGAACCGATGGGCATCACGGACCTGCTGCCCGGGGCGCTCGGAGCCCGGCACATCGGCAGCACCCCACCTCGTCCGGAGCCCCCGCGCTCAGCAATCCGCCTGAGATGTTGCCAGTGCAGGCGCTTCCGCTTTAGAGCCGGGGCAGCCTGGATCGCCGCAGCAATCGTCTTTCGGGACGGGCCGCTTTCTGCTGAGACCGCCGCATGTTCCGCAACGACGTTCCGATCACCCCCGAGCTCGTGGCTCAGCACGGCCTGACGCCGGACGAGTACGAGCGCTTCCGCGGCCTGATCGGGCGCGACCCGACGCTCACCGAGCTCGGCATCGTCTCGGCGATGTGGAACGAGCACTGTTCCTACAAGTCGTCCCGCAAGCACCTGCGCGGGCTGCCGACCTCGGCGCCGTGGGTGATCCAGGGCCCGGGCGAGAATGCCGGCGTCATCGATATCGGCGACGGGCTGGCCTGCGTCTTCAAGATGGAGAGCCACAACCACCCGAGCTACATCGAGCCCTATCAGGGCGCGGCGACCGGCGTCGGCGGCATCCTGCGGGACGTCTTCACCATGGGCGCGCGGCCGATCGCGGCACTCAACGCCCTGCGCTTCGGCGCCCCCGACCACCCCCGCACCCGCAGCCTCGTCTCGGGCGTCGTCGCGGGAATCGGCGGCTACGGCAATTCATTCGGCGTGCCGACCGTCGGCGGCCTGACCGGCTTCCACCGGCGCTACGACGGCAACATCCTGGTCAACGCCATGGCGGTGGGGCTCGCCCGCACCGACGGGATCTTCTACGCGGCCGCCGCCGGCGTCGGGAACCCGATCGTCTATCTCGGCTCCAAGACCGGCCGCGACGGCATCCACGGCGCCACCATGGCGTCGGCCGAGTTCGACGAGGCCTCCGAGTCGAAGCGCCCGACCGTCCAGGTCGGCGACCCCTTCGCCGAGAAGCTGCTGCTGGAGGCCTGCCTGGAACTGATGGCCTCGGGCGCGGTCATCGCCATCCAGGACATGGGCGCGGCGGGCCTGACCTGCTCGGCCGTCGAGATGGGTGCGAAGGGCGACCTCGGCGTCGAGCTCGACATCGACAAGGTGCCGGCCCGCGAGGCGGGCATGACCCCCTACGAAATGATGCTCTCCGAGAGCCAGGAGCGCATGCTCATGGTGCTCAAGCCCGGCATGGAGGCCGAGGCTGAGGCGATCTTCGTGAAGTGGGGCCTCGACTTCGCGGTCATCGGCCGGACCACCGACACGCTCCGCTTCGTCATCAAGTGGCACGGGCAGACGGTGGCCGACCTGCCGATCAAGGAGCTGGGCGACGAGGCGCCGCTCTACGACCGTCCGCACCTCGCCAACACGCACCTGCCGGTGCTCGCGGCTGCGGAGGTCCCGGCGCCCGCCTCGCTCACCGACGCGCTGAAGCACCTCGTCGGATCCCCCGACCTCGCCTCGAAGCGCTGGGTCTGGGAGCAGTACGACCACTTCATCCTGGGCAACACCGTCCAGAAGCCCGGCGGCGACGCCGCCATCGTGCGGGTCGAGGACGGGCCGAAGGGCCTCGCGCTCACCTGCGACGTCACCCCGCGCTACTGCGAGGCCGACCCGGTCGAGGGCGGCCGCCAGGCGGTGGCCGAGGCATGGCGCAACATCACCGCGGTGGGGGGCAAGCCGCTCGCCATTACCGACAATCTGAACTTCGGCAACCCCGAGAAGCCCGAGGTGATGGGCCAGCTCGTCGGCTGCCTCCAGGGCATCGGTGAGGCCTGCCGGGCCCTCGACTTCCCGGTCGTGTCCGGCAACGTCTCGCTCTACAACGAGACCAACGGCGTCGGCATCCTGCCGACCCCGACCATCGGCGGCGTCGGCGTGCTCGACGATGTGGCGCGCCACGCCACGATCGCCCTGAAGCGCGAGGGGGACGTGCTGGTGCTGATCGGCTCCGGCGAGGGCTGGCTCGGCCAGTCCGCCTACCTGTCGGTCATCGAGGGCCGCGAGGAGGGCGCGCCGCCGCCGGTCGATCTCGCGGTGGAGCGCCGCAACGGCGACTTCGTCCGCACCCTGATCCAGTCGGGCGCCGTCGACACCGTCCACGACCTCTCGGACGGCGGTCTCGCGGTGGCTTTGGCCGAGATGGCCATGGCGGGCGGCATCGGCGCGGCCCTGCCGGAGGTGCCGGTCGACCTGGCGCCCCATGCCTACCTGTTCGGCGAGGATCAGGGGCGCTACCTGCTGGCGGTCGATCCGGAGGCGGCCAGCGACCTGCTCTACAGCGCCTCGGCGCAGGGGATCGACGCGGCCGTGGTCGGGGTCACCGGCTCGGACCGTTTGACCCTGCCGGGCGGCGAGACCATACCGCTCTCGGACCTCGTCGCGGCGCATGAGGGTTGGTTGCCCGCCTACATGGCAAGCCAGCCCGCCGCTCCGGCGTCCTGACCCCTTCCTGCCCAGGAGTTTCCCGATGCCGATGGACGCGCGCGAGATCGAGCGCATGATCCGCGAGGCCCTGCCGGACGCGCAGGTCGAGATCCGCGATCTGGCCGGCGACGGCGACCATTACGCCGCCACCGTCCTGTCCGCCGCCTTCAAGGGCAAGACCCGGGTGGCGCAGCACCAGATGGTCTACGGTGCCCTGCAGGGCCGGATGGGCGGCGTTCTCCACGCCCTTGCGCTGACCACAGGCGTCCCGCAGGATTGAGCCCTCTCGCGGGAGTTCTCCCGATGGACCGACCGAGTCTCTACGACGACGACATCGTGACCTGGGCCGAGGAGCAGGCGGCGGCTCTGCGCGCACTCGCCGAACGGCCCGACCTGTCGAATGTGGTGGATTGGGAGAACGTTGCCGAGGAGATCGAGAGCGTGGGGCGTTCGCATCTGCGGGCGGTCGAGGGGCTGCTGATCCAGACGCTCGCTTACCTCCTCAAGCGCGCGTCCGCCCCGCTCGCGCCGGCAAGCCTGCACTGGCGGGAGGAGATCGCGACCTTCCAGATCGCCGCCTGGAACGCCTACGAAGCGTCGATGCGGCAAAGGTTGAACTGGAACAGGGTCTGGAGATCCGCCGTCACGGCTGCCGAGGCTGGTCTCGGCGCCTATGGGAACACGCTGCTCCCGGGGCTGCCCGAGGCTTGCCCGATCTGCCCTGAAGACCTTCTAACCGAGACTTTCGACATAGAGCGCGCGCTTCGCACGATCGCCACATCGGTTGCGCGCCGCTGATTCAGACCTCACATACGACCGACGAACAAGGACAGAGCGATGACCGACGCTAACACGACCATCCAGAACGAGATCGCCTCCCAGGACGTGGTGGTGTTCATGAAGGGCACGCCGCAGATGCCGCAATGCGGCTTCTCGGGGCAGGTGGTGCAGATCCTCAACTACCTCGGCGTGCCGTTCAAGGGCGTGAACGTCCTGGCCGACCAGGAGATCCGCGAGGGCATCAAGGCCTTCTCGAACTGGCCGACCATTCCGCAGATCTACGTGAAGGGCGAGTTCGTCGGCGGCTGCGACATCACCCGCGAGATGTTCCAGTCGGGCGAGCTGCAGACCTTCCTGTCCGAGAAGGGCGTGCCGGTGAAGACCGCCGCCGCCTGATTAGTTCTCAGGATTCGCCGGACGGATCGGGGCGCCTGCGGGCGCCCTTTTTCGTGTGCGAGGACGATGGCCCGATCAGCGCGGCTCCCGCGCGACGAACAGCGCGACGCAGCCGAGGACCGTGATCTCCACCGACCGGAAGCGCTGGTCCAGCGCCGCGCGCAGGTCCGGCAGGGTGTCGGCGGCGTTCGAGAACACCCCCTTGCGGTTGTAGACCCGCATCAGCGCCCGCGCCGCACCCGTGGTCGGGACGCCGCCCGACAGGATCGTGGCGCCGAACACTACGCCGTCATCGGCCAGGCAGGGGCGCACCGTGTCGAAGGCTTTCGCCTTGGCGGCGATGTTCCCCGGCAGGCAGTGCAGCAGGTAGGTCATGCCGATCGAGTCGAACGGCGCGATGCCGGTGGCCGGAGCGCCGAGCACGTCGACGCGGTGGGTCTCGGGCCGGTAGCGCGCGATCCGGCGGGCCGCGAAGGCGAGGCTGTCGCCGTTGAGATCCATCAGGCCGATCCGCGGCGCCGGGGTGGGGAAGCGGCACCGGTCGAGATACCAGCCGGTGCCGACGCCGACATCGAGATGCGCGAGGCCCGCGTGCCGGTCGTAGAGGGCGAGGATCCGCGCCGTCGGGCAGCGCCAGATCAGCGGGTTCGACAGGCGCAGCACGACGAGGTCGTAGATCTGCAGCGTCCGCGGATTGTAGATCGCCTGCCCGGCCTGCGTGTCGGTCGCCATGGCTCGCCGTCAGGGCCCCTGTGGGTGGCGCGCATTCGCATTCGCCGGCGCGATCGCCTATATCAGACGCTTTCCCATCGTATGGATCGTTTGAACGCCATGGCGACGCCGTCGCTCGACAGCGCCCGCGCGGCCGATGCCGCGATCGAGAAGGCGCCCGATTTCCTCCCCGAGGCCTTGCCCGGCCGCCGCCCGTCGCTGGTCGGCCTGACCCGCGACGCCCTCAAGGCGCAGCTCATCGGGATGGGCGTGCCGGAGCGCGAGAGCCGGATGCGCGCCGGCCAGATCTGGCACTGGGTCAATTTCCGCGGCGCGTCCGACTTCGCCGAGATGACCAATGTCGGCAAGGCGTTGAAGGCGCAGCTCGCCGAGCACTTCACGCTGGAGCGGCCGGAGGTCGCGAGCCGTCAGGTCTCCCGGGACGGCACCCGCAAATGGCTGCTGCGCATGGCGCCGACCAACCGGCAGGAGCACAACCGCGGCGCCGAGATCGAGTGCGTCTACATCCCCGGCCCGGACCGGGGCACGCTCTGCGTGTCCTCCCAGGTCGGCTGCACGCTCACCTGCTCGTTCTGCCACACCGGCACGCAGCGCCTGGTGCGCAATCTCTCCGGCCCCGAAATCGTGCAGCAGCTCGTCACCGCCCGGGACGAGCTCGGCGACTGGCCCGGCCAGATGCCGAGCCGCGACGCCGGTGGTGCCGGCGAGGTCGGCCGGCTCGTGACCAACATCGTGTTCATGGGCATGGGCGAGCCCCTCTACAACCTCGACGCCGTGGTGGACGCGGTGGGGGTGATGTCGGACCAGGAGGGCCTCGGCCTGTCCCGCCGCCGGATCACGGTCTCGACCTCGGGGGTCGTGCCGCAGATCCCCCGGCTCGGCGAGCAGGCCAACGCCATGCTGGCGATCTCGCTGCATGCCGTGCGCGACGAGTTGCGCGACGAGCTGGTGCCGCTCAACCGGAAATACCCGATCGCCGAGCTTCTCGCCGCCTGCCGCGCCTATCCGGGCCTGAGCAACGCCCGCCGGATCACCTTCGAGTACGTGATGCTGAAGGGCGTCAACGATTCGGACGCGGATGCGCGGGAGCTGGTGCGCCTGCTCAAGGGCATCCCGGCCAAGATCAACCTGATCCCGTTCAACCCCTGGCCGGGCAGCCGCTACGAATGTTCCGACTGGGACCGGATCGAGCGCTTCTCCGAGATCGTGTTCAACGCCGGCTACGCCTCGCCGGTGCGCACGCCCCGGGGCCGGGACATCCTGGCGGCCTGCGGCCAGCTCAAGAGCGAGACCGAGAAGCTGCGCGCCCGCGCCCGGATGATGCAGGAGGAGGGGATCGGCGTGGAGAGCTTCTACGCCGGCACCGACGATTGAGGGCCTGTCCGACGGACGATGGCCCGCCCGCGCCCTCATCCTGAGGTGCCGCGCAGCGGCCTCGAAGGAGCCCTTCAGAAGGCGCCGCGATCCCTGGAGGCCTCCTTCGAGGCCTCCGCTGCGCTCCGGCGCCTCAGGTTGAGGTCGGGAGGCCTGCGAGGACCGAACCGCACGGATCACGCCGCGAACCGTCGCTCCTCCGCCCGGCGCAGGGCCGGCTCCCCGGCGCCGACCCATTCCGTGCGGTGCCGCGGCAGGGCCTCCGGGTATTCGGCCTGGAGCCACGTGATCATCGCCTCGCGCACGGCGCAGCGCAGGTCCCAGGCCTGGGGCGCGTTGCGGGCGCTCACCAGCATCCGGATCTCGATGGTCGATTCCTTCGCGTCCGAGACCTGGAGGTTGACCACCCGTCCGTCCCAGAGGGGCGAGGCTTTGGCGATCTCGGCGAGCTTCTCGCGCATCCGCGCCACCGGCGCCCGGTGGTCGACGTAGAGGAACACGCTGCCGATCAGCGAGGCGCCATCGCGGGTCCAGTTCTGGAACGGCTTCTGGATGAAGTAGGTCAGCGGCAGGACCAGCCGCCGCCAGTCCCAGAGGCGCACCACCACGTAGGTGGCGGTGATCTCCTCGACCCAGCCCCACTCGTTCTCGACGATGATCGCGTCCTCGATCCGGATCGGCTGGGTGATGGCGATCTGGATCCCGGCCACGAGGTTCGACAGGACCGGCTGCATGGCGAGGCCGAGGATCAGGCCCGCAGCCCCCGCGGAGGCCAGCAGGCTGACGCCGTACTGGCGCACCGGCTCGAAGGTCATCAGCGCCACCGAGATGGTGATCAGCGCCACCAGGGTGACCCCGGCCCGCTCCAGGATCCGCATCTGGGTGAAGTGCTTGCGCGCCAGCAGGTTGTCCTCGGCGTCGAGCTTGAACCGCCGCAGGTAGATCACCGTGGCGATGTGGAGCGCGGTGGCGCAGCACCAGCCGGTGAGCGTCACGAAGGCGACCAGCAGGATCTGGTTGAGGGCGATCCGCACCTCCCAGGACAGGTGCACGGTGGTCGAGGCGAGGCTGATCGCCACGACGATCAGGCCGAGCCGGCTGGGCCCGTGGGTGCGCGACACCAGCGAGCGCCAGAACAGGCTCTTGCCCGAGACGGCCCGCTTCATCGCCCGATAGACGACCCCGTGCAGGGGCATCACCACGGCGCAGCAGGCGACGACGAGAAGGAGGCTCTCGGCCCACCAGGGCAGGTAGGCCAGCACGCGGGCGGCGGGGCCGGTGAGCGCGGTGAGGTCCGGCATCGGGCATCGTCTCCACGGGTTCCGAACAGGACCTGTGGGAATGGGCGGGTGCCGGAGCGGGTTCCGCAATGCACCATGTGCCCGCCGCAACGCAGCGGCCCGGCGCGGCGGCTTGCGGCCCCCACGCCCTACTTCGCCGGCCCGACCGTCACGCTGCCCGAGGCGGTCCGGCCGAACCGGGCCGGCCGGTACATGTCCTCCACCGTGGCGCCCGGATGCATGTAGGTGCCGGGCGAGACCGCCCGGACCGTGTAGGCCACGGTGAAGAAGGCCGACTGGCTCGGATCGCGCTCGTAGGCGGCGACGAACCGGTCATCACGGAACTCGGTGTGGACCGGCTGCACGTCGGACTTGGCGAAGGCGAGCCCCTGGAGCGCGTCGGCATCGAGGAGTCTTGGGTTGTCGATCTCCAGCCCCGCCGGGAGCGGATCGACCAGCAGGAGGCGCGCGGTCTCCGCCTTGGCCTCGGTGACCTTGAGCACCACCACGAGCCGGTCGTTCTGGCGCAGGCCGCTCGCCGGATCGACGACGCTGCCGTCCAACCGCCGGAAGCTCCGCTCGATCGTGTAGCCCTGCGCGGCCGCCGGCTCCGGCGCCAGGGGGCTGCCATTGACCGTCACGGCCACCTGCACGGGGGCGCGGCCGGTATTGACGAGCTGGACGCCCCGCTCGCCGAGGGCCGCCTCCCGGTAGACCCGGGCGAGCATCCCGGTCTGGGGCGCGCCGTCCAGGGTGAATGACAGCGCATTCCCCGCATTGGACAGGCTCTCGGCGGCGAGCACCATCCAGGCATTCTCCTGCGTGCTCGTCGCCCGCTCGGTCTGCTGCTCCTCGCCGAGGACGACCGCGACCGGGCCGAGGGCGGTCTGGGCCAGCCCGCTCTCGGCGGCCAGGGTGATCAGCCCGGCCCCGTCGCGCAGGCGGGAGCCGTAATCGGCGCGGTACAGGCCCTTGTCGCGGTCGGCGCGCAGCACGGTGAGCGCCGCGTCCATCGCCTTGGCGGCCCGGCCCCGGTCGCCCAGCAGCGCCAGGGCGGCGGCGAGCTGCGCGCGCCCGAGGGCGGAGGAGAAGTCGCCGATCTTGGTGTCGGCGAGGTAGCGCAGGTCGCCCATGACCGGCCGGCCGTTCCGGGCGAGCACGTAGGCCGCGTAGGCGAGGTCGGCGCCGCCGTTGCGCACCTCGGTGGCGTTGGCCACCGCGTTGCGCAGGTAGTCGAGGGCCTGGGCGAAGGCTCTCTGCGGCACCGCGAAGCCGCGCTCCCGGGCGCGGGTGAGGAAGTCGCTCACGTAGGCGTCGAGCCAGAGGTCGCTCGAGCCTTGCGCCGACCACAGGCCGAAATCCCCGCTCGAATCCTGGCGGGCGAGCAGCCGCTCGATCGACTCGCGCACCCGTTCGTCCGCGCCGTTGTCGAGGGCGAGCTTCTCCAGGGCCGCGAGCTTGTTGACGTAGAGCAGCGGCATCGCCCGGCTCACCACCTGCTCGGAGCAGCCGTAGGGGTAGCGGTCGAGCGCCCGGAGCAGGGCCGCCACGTCGACCCCCGGCAGGGGCGTGACCGAGAGCGAGACGCTGCCGGTCCCCGGCTGCAGGTCGGCGAGGAGATCCGAGGTCAGCGTGAGGTTCGCCCCGGGGGCGAGGCTGCGCACCGAGCGGCGCAGCAGCGCACCGGTCCCCGGCGAGATCCCCAGGGCGAAGCTCTGGTTCAGGGCGGCCGGGAGGCCAGGCCCCGACAAAGCGAGGTCGAGCCGGGCGGTGCCCGGTCCGGCGGCGGTGAGCGGGATCGCGACCTGGGCCTTGGCGCCGGCCTCGAGCCGGACCGTCTGCCGCAGCGCGCTGGCGCCGACCACCACCGGGCCGGCCGGGCTCAGATCGACCGTGTACTCGCCCGCCTGCCCCTCGACATTGTCGAGGGCCACGAACAGGCGCGAGCGGTCGCCGGTGTCGAGGAAGCGCGGCAGCGTCGCGGCCACCACGACCGGGTCGCGGATGATCACGTCGGCCTGCGCCTGGCCGACCCGATCGCCGCTCCAGGCGGTGACCATGACGCGGCCGGTGCCGTTGAAGGCCGGGATCGGGAAGGTGACGCTGGCCGCGCCGTCCGGCCCGACGGTGACGATTCCGGAATAGAGGGCGAGCGGCGCCTGGGTCGGGGGCGAGTCGGCGAGTTCCCCCCCGCCCGCGTCGCCGCCGGAGCGGATCGCCCCGGCCGAGCCCTGCATGCCGTCGATCAGGTAGCCGTAGAGGTCACGAAATTCCGGCCCGAGCGCCTTCTGGCCGAGGAAATACTGGGTCGGGTCCGGCGCCGCGTAGCGGGTCAGGTTGAGGATGCCGACATCGACGAGGGCCACGGTGATCCGCGCCGGCTCGCCGGCCGTCAGGCCCGTGAGCTGGACCGGCAGGGTCAGGTCCTGGCGCGGGCGCGCCCGCTCCGGCGCCTTGAGGGCGACGCCGAGGCTGCGCCGCTCCCGGTCCACCGAGAACCACGCCAGCCCGAGCGCCCGGCCGGGCAGGCGCTTGGCCGCCTGGTCGAGGGGCCGGTAGGCGGTGGCCACCAGGTAGGCGCCGGCGCCCCACGCGGCCTTCACCGGCAGGCTGATCGTGGTGCCGCCCTCCGGCACGCTGACTTCCAGGGTCTCGTGAACCCGGTCGCTGACCACCATCAGGCTGGCCTGACCCTTGAAGGTCGGGCTGAGCTTGGCCCGCAGCGTGTCGCCGGCGGCGTAGGCGGCCTTGTCGAGGGTCAGGTCGAGGAGGTCCGGCGCCTCCGCGGTCTCGGAGCCGCCCCAGCCCACCGCGAAGCCGAGGCTCGCGCCCGCCTCGGGGGCGCCGGGGGCCGAGACCTCCAGCCGATAGCGGCCGAGCCCCACGGGCGCCTCGATCCGGCTCGGGGCCCCGGCCTTGAGATCGACGGTGCCGCTGGCCACGCGCCGGGCCGTCTTGACGGGCTCGAACGACCAGCGCCCGTCCGCCCGGTACCATTGATAGGATTGATCGATCCGCGACAGGGTCCAGCTCACCCCCGGCCGGGCGAGGAGCGCCCCGTCCGGTGTCGCCAGCACCACGTCGAAGGCCGCGAGCCCCCCCTCCTTCAGGTCCGTGAAGCCCTTGCGCAGGGCGAGGACCGGACCCTCCGGCCGGATCGGCAGGGTCAGGCTGCGCGACAGCGCCCGGCCGCCCGGCTCGCCGACCGCGAGCGTGATCTTCGCCTCCAGGGCCCGCGGCGCCGCGAGCTGCGGCACCGGCACGGTGACGGCGGCGTTGCCCTGCGGGTTTGTGGTCGCGCGATCCTGGAGTTCCTGCGTGATCGGCTCCACCGCCTCGTCGTCGAGGCCGATCGTGTAGCCCTCCAGCCCCTCGATGCCGCTCGTGTCGGCCGCCTGCACGGTGACGCTGCCCGACACGTCGAGATCCGCGCCCGGGGCGCCGTAGAGGTAGCGCGCGGCGACGTCGATCTCCGCCGCCTCGCCCCGGCGCAGGGCCGGCTGCCGGGCCTTGAGGCTCACCTCCAGCCGCTCGGGGACGTAATCCTCCACGAGGAAGCTGGTCTCGCCGATCGCCGGCGCCTTCGGGTCGGTGTAGGCGGAGACCCGCCACGTGCCGTGCATCGACCCCGACAGGAGCGGCAGCGGCAGCGCGCGGCCGCCGAGCCCCTGGTCCGGCACCGAGACGCGGCGATACTCGACCCCGTCCGGCCGCTTCACCACGAGGGTCAGGGGCAGGTCCGGAACCGCCGCGCCGCGGGGATCGCGCAGGAGGGCGGTGACCTGGACGGTCTCGCCCGAGCGATAGACCCCGCGCTCCGGGAACAGGTAGGCGTCGAGGCCACCGGTCTCGGGCCGGCCCTTCACGCCGCGGTCGGTGAGGTCGAAGGCGCCGAGGTTGAGGTCGAGGAAGCCGTAATCGCCGCCGGCCTGGGCCACCACGAGGCTCGGCGCCAGACCGCCCTCCCCGCGGGCGAGCCCCGGATCGAAGGCGGCGTGCCCCTGCGCGTCCGTGGTCCGCGTGCCCAGCACCTCGTTGTTGCGGGCGATCAGCCGGATCTCGGCGCCCGGCATCACCTGCGCGGAGGCGAGCGAGCGCAGGACCACCTGCACCCCGTCCCGCCCCTTGGTGGCGGTCAGCCCCAGATCCGAGACCACGAACCACTGGGTCGCCTGGCTGTCGTAGCCTTCGTCGTCGGAGGCGGCCGTGCCGGAGGGGCGAGCCAGCATCACGTAGATCCCGGGCTCCAGCTTGCCCACCGCCTGCAGGACCGGGAAGGCCGTGACCGCCTCCTGGTTCAGCTCGGCCTTGACGGTGTCGAGGGTGCCCTTCCAGACGCGCACGCCCTTCTCGGCCGCGATCGTCCGGGCGGTGGCGCCGCTGAGCTGGCCCAGAAAATCCTCGGAGCGCAGGGTCGGCAGCAGGCTGCGGTCGCCGATGCGCAGCACCTCGACGTCGAGCTTGGCGGCGTTCACCGAGACGAGGGGCACGCCCGCCTGACCCGCGCGGGGCAGGACGTAGTTGCGGCCGGTAAAACGCACCTGCGGGGCGCGGTCGCGCACGTAGATCTCGTAATCGGCGGCCTTAAGCAGGCTCTCGCCCACCGCGGAGGGCAGGCCCTGGCGCAGGACGATGGCGTAGCGCCCGCCGTGCTTGAGCCCGTCGACGCAGACCTGGGAGCCCGCCCCGGTCACCGCGGCCGCGCTGCTGCCCGACACCGCCACGTAGGGCGCGTAGTCGGTCTTGGGCTTGATCGCCTCCGAGAAGGTGAAGCAGGCGCGCGGGGCGGCCGCGTCGGAATCGACCTTGTAGTCGAGGATCCGGAAGCCGTGCTCGGCCCGCAGGGTCTCGTAGGTCTCCCGGACCCCGTCGTCGTCGGCGAGGGCGAGGCTCGCCGCGTAGGCGTCGAGGGCCGGGCGCCAGGATTCCTGCGCGGCCTCCACGGTGCCGAGCAGCGCCAGGGCGGCCGCCGCATCGCCGGCCGTGCCGGCGCGCTCGTAGGCGCGGTAGGCCGCCGCCGCCGCCCGGCCGCGCAGCCGCGCCCGGCCCTGATAGTCGTTCCCCTGCAGGCTGCCCAGCGCCGCCGCGGCCGCGCGGGCATAGGCCTGCCAGTTGCGCGGGTCGGCCGGGTCGGCCGCCACTGCGGCGGCGAATGGGGTGAGGGCCTGGTCCGGCCTGCTGGCGGTGAGCAGCGCCTGCCCGGCGGCGCGGGATTGCCCGGCCGGCCGGAGCGGGCCGCCAGCCTCCGTCTTGAGCACCGTCTCGAGGCGGACCGCCGCGCTGGCGAGGTCGGCCCGGACGAAGCTCCTGGCGAAGGGGGCCGATGTCGCGGCAGCCGGCCGCGGGGCGGTGCGGGCCGCCGGCGCATTCTGGGCGAGGGCCGGGCCGCCCGCGACCCATCCGAGGAGCGCCAGGGCGCCCGCGAGCCGTCCGAGCCGCGCCATCAGCCTGCTCCCCGCGTGTCACGTCCCCGATGATTCGCTTCGGGTTCGATGGCGTGGGAGCCTAGCACCGCCGGTCTCCGCCGCAACGCTCCGGCCGCGGGTGGACGGCGGTTCGGAGCCGCTGCGCGGCCCCGCTCAGAAGGCCTTCAGCACCTGCTCGGCGTGCTCCACGGCCACCGGCCCGGCGAAGCAGTGGGAGACCAGGGCGCGGTAATCCTGCCAGGGCTTCGAGCCGGTGAAGTCCTTGGTGTGGGCCTCCAGCGTGTCCCAGTGGATCAGCAGGCGGTAGCGCTGCGGATGCTCGATCGAGCGCCGCACCTCGAAGGCCCGGCAGCCCTTGGCCTGCTTGAAGATCGAGGAGGCTTCGGTGATGCCCTTCTCGAACTCGGCTTCCATGCCGGGCTTGATCTCGATCTGCGCGATCTCGAGGATCATGGTCTGACGTCCCTCTCTCAGGTCCGAAGGGGGCGGCCAAGCTTGGCCGCCAGGATGTGGTGCGGGCTCAAGGCCGGGTCGGCCTGCGCGGAGACCGGCAGGTAGGCGGTCTGCTCCAGCATGTAGCGGCCGCCCATCGCCCCGTGCATCACGAGGTCCGAGAAGGTCACCCAGGTCTCGCCCGGGCGGAACGCGACGTCGGCCTGGGGAGCTTCGGCCTGGTACGCCGCGTCCTGCTTGAGCGCGTCGTGCAGGTGCAGCATCAGGTGGTCGTATTCCGAGCGCTTGGCCTTGGTGATGCCCAGGGCCGCCAGCAGGCGCGCCGAGAGCGGCGCGTAGCCCGGGAGCCGCGGCAGGAACTTCTCCGCCATCGACCCGAAATCCTCGCCGACCCGCCAGCGGCGCGGCTCGCCCGCGGGGTTGATGTTGCGGAACACCCGCAGGATCCGCCGCTCGCCGATCGGGTTCGACGGGAAGGCGTCGACGTGCAGGCGGGTGTCGTCGCGCCGCCAGCTGAGCTTGCGCCGGTCGACGTCGAAGGGCCGGTAGGAGGTGCCGGCCAGGGTCACGCGGTCGGCATAGTGCGGCAGGTAGGTGCCGATCAGGTCCCGGGCGAAGGCGCG
>CAXDNE010000002.1:0-84225 GCA_963990595.1 uncultured Methylobacterium sp. | reverse complement strand
CACTATCCTCTTCGTCGGCAGCGTCAGATGTGTATAAGAGACAGACCTTCACGTTCCTCGGCGGCTCCGGTATCGCCTACGGGAAGGGCGGGCCGGCATACTACATCCTCTGCTATCTAACTCTGGCCTACGTCACCTCTTACTGGTTGCTGCCGCCGGTCTGGCGCTACGCCAAGAGACACGGCCTCTACACACAACCGGATTTCTTCGCGCGAAAATACGAGAGCCGGGCGCTCGGTATCTTGGTCGCCCTGGTGGGGATCGTCGCGCTCGTTCCCTATCTCGTGCTGCAGTTCAAAGGGCTTGGGATCATCGTCTCCACGGCCTCGTACGGGGCGATCTCTGCGACGAGCGCGATCTGGATCGGGGCAGCCGCCCTGACCGCCTACGTGGTCGTCTCCGGTGTTCACGGCTCGGCCTGGACGGCGGTGATCAAGGACACCAGCATCCTCGGGATCGTCATCTTCCTCGGGATCTATCTGCCGCTGCACTATTACGGCAGCTACGAGGGCCTGTTCCGCGCGATCGAGACCGCCAAACCCGGCTTCCTCGCGCTGCCGGAGCGGGGCCAGAGCCCGACATGGTTCTCGACCACGGTGCTGCTCACCGCGCTCGGCGGATACATGTGGCCGCACACCTTCGCGTCCCTCTACACGGCGCGGGAGCCAAGCGCCTTCCGGCGCAACGCCGTGATCCTGCCGATCTACCAGCTGATCAACCTCTTCGTGTTCATGATCGGCTTCACCGCCGTGCTGCAGGTGCCGGGCCTGACGGGGCCGGATGTCGACCTGTCGCTGTTCAAGCTCGCGCTCGAGAGCTTCCCGCCCTGGTTCATCGGCGTGATCGGCGCGACCGGCGTGCTTACCGCCCTCGTCCCGGGATCGATGATCCTGATCGCCGGCGCGACGCTCGTGGCCAACAATCTGGTCCGTCCGCTGCGGCCGGGCATGGACGATGCCGCGACCGCGCGGCTCTGCAAGATCCTGGTTCCGGTGCTGGCGCTGATCTGCGT
The DNA here is from genome assembly GCA_963990595.1 of uncultured Methylobacterium sp. GTDB lineage: Bacteria > Pseudomonadota > Alphaproteobacteria > Rhizobiales > Beijerinckiaceae > Methylobacterium. Next base: position 83,213 of record CAXDNE010000002.1, on the reverse strand, counting down.
CGGCTTCACGCTCAACGGCGGCGACACGATCGTGCAGCTGCTGCTGATGGGCTACAACTTCGTGACCCAGCTCTTCCCCTGCTTCATCGCCAGCCTGATGCGGCGCAACCCGCTGGACCGGCGCGCCGCGATGGCGGGGATCATCGCCGGCGTCGCCACCGTGGCGGCGACCGTCCTCAGCGGCTTCAGCCTCGCGAAGCTCAGCTTCCTCGGTCCGCTTCAAGACGTGAATGTCGGCATCGTGGCGCTGGTGGTGAACATCCTGGTGACGCTCGCGGCGGCGCAGCTGGCCCGGGCCGGGGCGACGGAAGGCGCGCAGGCCGCGGAATAGGCGCGATCAGGTTCGGCCGCGCCGGCCGGTCAGCCAGGAGGCCAGCAGCACGGCCGCGCTCACGACCCCGACGAGGATCGTCGAGGCGGCGTTGATCTCGGGATTAACCCCGAGGCGGACCTGGCTGTAGAGTCGCATCGGCAGCGTGGTCGAGCCGGGCCCCGAGACGAAGCTCGCGATGACGAGATCGTCGAGCGACAGCGTGAAGGCGAGCAGCGCGCCCGCCACCACGGCGGGCGCCAGCAGCGGCAGGGTTACGGACGCGAGCACGCGCACCGGTGTCGCGCCGAGATCGGCGGCGGCCTCCTCGAGCGAGCGGTCGAGCCCGCGCAGCCGCGCCGCGACGACCACGGTGACGAAGCCGGTGCAGAACGTGGCATGGGCGATCACGATGGTGAGGAGGCCGCGATCCAGGCCGATGCCGATGAACATCAGGAGCAGCGACAGCCCGATCATCACCTCGGGCATCACGATGGGACCGAAGACGAGGCCGGTGAACAGAGCCCGGCCGCGGAAGCGGCCGTGCCGCTCCAGAGCCAGGGCCGCGAGCGTGCCGAGGGTCGTGGCGATGAGACTCGCCAGCACCGCGACCTTCAGCGAGACCCAGGCGGCCGCCAGCATCGGCGCGTCGGCCAGCAGGGCCGCGTACCAGCGGCCCGAGAAACCGCCCCAGACGGTGACGAGGGGCGAGGCGTTGAACGAGTAGGCGATCAGCACCAGGATCGGCGCGTAGAGAAAGGCGAGCCCGGTCGCCAGGGCCGTGCGGGTCACCCACGTCATGGCTGGCCGCTGTCCGTCTCGCCCGCGCGGAGGCTGTCGCGGAACACGACCACCGGGCCGATGACGATCGCGAGGATCAGCACCGCCACTGCCGAGGCCAGCGGCCAGTCGCGGTTCGAGAAGAACTCGGTCCAGAGCACCCGTCCGAGCATCAGGGTCTCCGATCCGCCGAGCAGATCCGGGATCACGAACTCGCCCACCATCGGGATGAAGCACAGACCCGCGCCGGCCGCGATGCCGGGCAGGCTCAACGGCAGGGTGACGCTCCAGAAGACCCGGGTGGGCGAGGCGCCGAGATCGGCGGCGGCTTCGCGCAGGGTCGGGTCGAGGCGGTTCATCACCGCGTAGAGCGGCAGCACCATGAACGGCAGATAGGCGTAGACGAGGCCGATGATCACCGCGGGATCGGTGTTGAGGATCGTCAGCGGCTCGGCGATCAGCCCCATCCGGAGCAGCACGAGGTTGAGCAATCCCTCCGGCTTCAGGATCGCGATCCAGGCGTAGACCCGGATGAGGAAGCTCGTCCAGAACGGCACGACCACCAGGGCCACGAGGTGCGGCTGCCAGCGGGACGGGGCGCGCGCCAGGGCATAGGCGAGCGGGGTGCCGAGGGCGACGAGGGTCAGGCTCGCGACCGCCGCGTAGGTCAGCGAGCCCAGGGCGGCCTCCCGGTAGAGCGGGTCGGCGTAGAGCGTCGCGTAATTGTCGAAGTTCAGGGCCGCGAGGAAGGACGACCACCCCTCGAGGCCCGCGCGCCAATCCAGCACCGGCAGGTAGGGCGGGATCGCTGTCGCCGGCTCCGACAGGCTGATCTTCAGCGTGATCGCGAAGGGCAGGAGGAAGAAGGCCGACAACCAGACGAACGGCGGGAGCCGGACGATCCGGTCGAACACGGTCCGCGATTTGCCGGTCATGCGGGCAGGATCACCGCGTCGCCGGCCGCGAAGCTGGCGCGCGTCTCCGAAACCGCCGGCTGGCCCGCGCCGGCCGGGCGACCGCTCGCGCGCAGGGTCGTTCCGTCGGGCAATCGCAGCGTCCGGCGCAGGCGGTCACCCAGGAAGGTCGCGTCCGCGATCGCGACCGGCAATCCCGTATCCCCGAGGACCAGATCCTCCGGACGGACCGCGACCACCACGGATGCGCCCGCCGCCAGGGGGGTGCCGGCGACCCCGAGCACCGTGCCGTGCGCGGGCTCGACCGCGCGGGTCCCGCCCGGTCCCTCCGGGCCGATCCGGCCGGGGATGAGGTTCACGTCGCCGAGCAGGCCCGCCACGAACCGGCTCGCCGGCCGCCGGTAGAGCTCGGCCGGCGGCCCGACCTGGACGAGCCGGCCCGCCTCCATGACGCCGATCCGGTCGGCGAGCATCATCGCCTCCTCGGGATCGTGCGTCACCACCACGAAGGCCGTGCCGAGACGCTTCTGCACCGCCCGCAGCTCCCCTTGGGTCTCTTCCCGCAGGCCGCGATCCAGGGCGCCGAGGGGCTCGTCGAGGAGCAGGAGCCTGGGCTCCCGGGCGAGCGCCCGGGCGAGAGCCACCCGCTGCCGCTGCCCTCCCGAGAGCGTCTCGGGGCGCCGGTCGCCGAAGCCCTCGAGGCGGACGAGCCTCAGCAGATCCGTCACCCGCGCCGCCACCTCCCGCCGGCCGAGCCCCTTCAGGCCGTAGCCGACATTGCCGGCCACGCTCATATGCGGAAACAGGGCATAGGTTTGGAACATCATGTTCACCGGGCGCCGATGCGGCGGCAGCGCGGTGAGGTCCTCGTCGCCGAGCCAGATGCGACCGGCGGTCGGGGTCTCGAATCCCGCAATCATGCGCAACAGGGTGCTCTTGCCGCAGCCGGACGGCCCCAGCAGACAGAAGAACTCCCCGGGCTCGAGATCGAGACGCACGTCCGCGACGGCGCGATAGCTGCCAAAGCTCTTGGTCAGGTCTTCGAGCCGCAGGCGCGGCGCCGGTGCGCCGGACAACGGATCAGGAATCCTCGCGCAGCGCCTCGGCCACGCGCGCTTCGAGCAGGTCCGGACGGCGCAGGACCAGGGCGCCGCGGGTGCGGTCGACCAGACCCTCCGCGGCCATCGCGGTGAATTCCCGGGTTACCTGCTCGCGGCGGCAGCCGATCCGCGCGGCGAGGACGTGATGGTACGGCGGCGGCGAGACCACCCGCTCGCCCGAGGCGCCGGCCCGGGGCACCGAGAGGCGCAGCAACTCCGCGTAGAGGCGGTGCTTCAGATCGAGCAGCGCGTGTTCCATGAGCCGGGTGTTCAGCTCACGCACCCGCTTGGCGAGCAGCCGGAACAGCCGGTCGGCGATCGCTTCGGACGCGAACACGATCTGCCGGAACACCGGCGCCGGCACCACGCAGACCTCGCCGCGGGTCAGCGCCGTGACGTTGGCCGAGCGGCCGATGCCGTCGATGGCGGCCAGCTCGCCGAAGAACGCCCCGCCCCGCATCTCGCCGAGGATCACCTCCTTGCCGGATTGGGTGCGGTTGAGGATGCGAACCTCGCCCGAGGCGATGAAGTAGACGTCGGTGGAGATGTCGTCGAAGTCGACGAGAACCTCATTCTCGTCGAAGCGGCGCCAGTGGCAGCGGGATTCGTAGGTGCTGAGCTCGATGCCCGGATCCTTGAAGAAGGGTATCGTCCCCAACCGCGCCATCGATCGTGTTCCCTCAACTCCGGCCACCGTCCCTGCCCTGACGGGTGCTGGCCAGCAGATCTGGGGACGGGAGAAGCCCGCACGGTGCAGACGGGCCCCGCCGCGGCGGTGCTCGATCGATCGGGCGAAACTGATCGTGACGGTCGCGGGCTGGCCGGTCAAGCCACGCGCGATTGAACAGGAGTTTATTGGCGTGGATCGCAGCCGGCGGCTAAGTTCCCGGCCCGCTGCGGCGGGCGGTTTTTTTTTTGATGCATCACGACGTCACATTCCCGCGCCTCGATTCCTGTGCGGACGCGCCGGCGCCGCGCCGGCAAGCCACGCTGGCGGCTCCGTTCGAGCGTTCGGGGCGGAGCCTGCACTCCGGGCGGCATGCCACCGTGCGGGTGAGCCCGGCCCCGGCCGGACACGGCATCGTCTTCCGGCGGCACCTGAAGGACGGGCGCGCCGTCGACGTGCCGGCCCTCTGGCACTATCGCGAATCGCAGCCGCTCTCCTCGGCGATCCGGCGCGACGGCGTCCTCGTCCGCACCATCGAGCATCTGATGGCGTCGCTGAGCGCGCTCCGGATCGACAATGTCCTGGCCGAGATCGACGCGGACGAGTTGCCGATCTTCGACGGCAGCGCCACGCCCTGGTGCCAAGCGATCCGAGAAGCGGGACGACGCGAGCAGACCCTCCCCTGCCGGGTGATCCGCATCCGCCGAACCGTGATGGTCGAGAACGGGCAGCGCCACCTCCGGATCGAGCCGGGCTCGGGGCTCCACGTGACCGGCCACATCGCGCTCGCGCATTTCGGCTCGGTCGACTGGGCGGGCGCGCTCACGCCCGAGCGCTTCGAGGCCGAGATCGCGCCGGCGCGCAGCTTCGGCCGCTACGTCCGCGCCATGGCCGGACGCGCCTACGGCTACCTCACGCGCAACGACTTCCTGCAGGGGGTCTCGCCGCGTTCCGCGGCGCTCCTGGTGCGCGGGCGGGTGCTCGGCGGCATGCGCGTCCCGGGGGAGCCGGTCCGACACTGCATCCTCGACCTCGTCGGCGATCTCGCCCTGACCGGCCATCCGGTCGAGGGCCGGATCACCGCGCTCCACACGGGACATGAGCTGAATCACGCCCTCGTCGCGGCGCTCATGCGCGACCCCACGGCCTGGGAACTGGCCTGAGCGCCGCCGCGTTTGATCGCGTCCGCGCTCAGGCGGAGGCGCGATAGGGCGTCTCACAGGTCGCGGCGACATGGCCGAAGGCGCGCACGAGGTCGCTGTCGAGCTTCGCGCCCATCCGCTGAAGAATCGCGAAGGCCTCCTGGGCCGGCTTCGCCGCCTTGTAGGGGCGTGCCTCGATGAGCGCCGCGAAGATGTCGCAGATCGTGATCAGCCGGACGAGATCGGGAATCTGATGGCCCTGGAGCCCGTCCGGATAACCCGAACCGTCGAGATACTCGTGGTGCGAGCGGACGACCGCCAGGGTGAGCGGGTCGTAATTCCCCTCACGGAGCATGGCATGCCCGAGGACCGGGTGGCGATCCATCTCGACCCGCTCCTCCGGCGTCAGAGGCGCCGGCTTGTTCAGGATCGCCAGCGGGATCTTGGCCTTGCCGATGTCGTGGAGCAATGCGCCCTTCACCAGATTCCGGGAATCGGCTTCGTTGAGGCCCAGCGTCCCGGCGAAGGCGGCGGCGAGACCGGCCACGCTCAGACAATGCCGGTGCGTGACGTCGTCGAAGTTTGCCACGACGTTGAGCCAGTCCCGGATCTTCGCCTCGCGGACCGCCCGGTTCACCAGAGTGGCGCCGGATTCCACGACCGCCGGGGCCGGGGCACGGTCGCCGCGGAAGATGACCGTGAAGGCATCCCGCACCTCCCGGGCCTGCGTCTTCAGGGCGCTGGCCGCTGGCGCGGAGACGTTGCCGCCGGTCAGGGCGGCGGCCGCATTGAGCAGCATCGCGCTCGCCGCGGAGGCCGGGAGAACACGGGTCGCCCCGAGCGCGGTCGCCTGGATCTCACCGCGTCCCAGATTGCCGTGGATCAGGGCGAGGAACGGGATCCCGGGCCCGCGTGCAGCGGTGAGGGCCTGCCGCAGGCGGCGCACGGATTCGGAGGTCAGCGTGCTCACGTCGCTGACGATCAGCGCGGCGTCTGAGGCGGGCATCGTCTCGCCGTACAGGTCGTGGAGCGTCACCTTGCCGGCGCCGCCGAGATGGCGCGCGAGACGCTCGCCGCGGCCGAGATCGTCGGTCAAGATCAGGGTGCGGCCCAAGACTTCGCTCCTGCCATACGCCCCGCCCCGGAGCGTACAATCTCGCTAACCACGGCGCGACGGTGGACGGTGCGTCACGACGCGATGATCTCTGGCCTGGGTCCGCAATCGCACCAACCGAACGACGACTGCAAACCAATCACCGGCAAGTTCCCCAACAATCGCCGAAGGATTAATGCGATTCCGTTAAAATCACACGTGGTGATGCAGCTTTCCCACCTCGCAACAATAGATGGGCTCGCTCGTGTGCTTTCGGCGGGCAACGCGGACCGCCTGCGCGCGGACGGCGCTTGCCTCCCTGCCTCCGGACAGCCAGAACGCCGCCATGCTGCGCGTCAACGACCTGTCCTACCGCATTGGCGACCGCCTGATCCTCGACTCCGCGACGTTCACGGTCCCGGAGGGCGCCCGCGTGGGGCTCGTCGGACGCAACGGCGCCGGCAAGACCACGCTGTTCAAGGCCATCCTCGGCGACCTGCCGGTGGACGCGAAGTCCATCTCGCTGCCCAGGGGCATGCGCATCGGCGCCGTCGCGCAGGAAGCGCCGGCCGGCCCGGAAACGCTGCATGCCGTCGTTCTCGCGGCCGCTACCGAACGCGCCCGACTCATGGCCGAGGCCGAGCATGCTGACGGGCTCCGCCGGGCGGAGATCGAGACCCGGCTGGTGGATATCGGCGCGCATTCGGCGCCGGCGCGCGCCGCCGCGATCCTGCATGGCCTCGGCTTCGACGCGGCGGCCCAGGCCCGACCCTGTTCGGATTTCTCCGGCGGCTGGCGGATGCGGGTGGCGCTGGCCGCCGTGCTGTTCTCCGAACCCGACCTGCTGCTCCTCGACGAGCCGACCAACTACCTCGATATCGAGGGCACCCTCTGGCTCTACGACTATCTCGAGCGCTACCCGCGCACCGCCATCATTATCAGCCACGACCGGGACCTGCTCGACACCAGCGTCGACCACATCCTGCATCTCGATCGCGGCAAGCTGACGATCTACCGCGGCGGCTACAGCAGCTTCGCCAAGCAGCTTTCCGAGAAGCGGGTCCTCCAGGCGAAGGCGAAGGCCAAGCAGGATGCCGAGCGGGCGCACCTGCAGAGCTTCATCGACCGGTTCAAGGCAAAAGCCACGAAGGCGCGCCAGGCGCAGTCGCGGATGAAGCGCCTCGCCAAGATGGAGCCGATCGCGGCCCTGCTCGAGGACGACGTGCCGGTGATCCATCTGCCGAGCCCGGAGAAGCCGCTCTCACCGCCGATCGTCGCCATGGAGCGGGTGAAGGCCGGCTATGGGGACCGCATCGTGCTCACCGGCCTCGATCTCAGCCTCGCCCCGGACGACCGGGTGGCGCTGCTCGGGGCCAACGGCAACGGCAAGTCGACCTTCTGCAAGCTGATCGGCGGGCGGCTCGGGCCTCTCGCCGGCGAGGTCAAGCGCTCGTCCAAGATGGAGGTCGCGTATTTCGCCCAGCACCAGCTCGACGAGCTGCGCCCCGCCGAGAGCGCTTACGCGCATGTCCGCACGCTGATGCCGGACGTGCCCGAGGCCAAGGTGCGGGCGGCCACCGCGCGGCTCGGCTTCGGCGCCAACAAGGCCGATACGCCGGTGGAGAAGCTCTCGGGCGGCGAGAAGGCGCGGCTGCTGATGGGGCTCGCGGCGTTCCACGGCCCCCATCTGCTCATCCTCGACGAGCCGACCAACCACCTCGACATCGAGAGCCGGCAGGCGCTGGTGGAGGCGATCAACGACTACGAGGGCGCCGTCATCCTGGTGAGCCACGACCGCTTTCTGGTCGAAGCCTGCGCGGACCGCCTGTGGCTGGTCTCGGAGGGCACGGTAAAGACGTTCGACGGGGACATGGACGATTACCGCCGCTTCGTCCTGTCCGGCCCCGAGCGCGACACCGAGCGCGACCCGGAGCCCTCCGGCGGGCAGAAGGCCGAGGCGCGCCGCGCTGGCGTCGAGCGCCGCGCCGCGCTCGCGCCGCTGCGCAAGCGGCTGGAAGCCATCGAGGCGCGCATGGCGAAGCTGACCGCGGCCATCCAGAAGATCGACGCCGCGCTGGAGGACGGCTCCGCCTTCCGGGAGAATGCCGCCAAGGCCGGCGAGATCGCCAAGATGCGCGCGGACGCGGCGAGCGCGCTCGCCGCCGCGGAGGAGGAATGGCTCAACGTGAGCGCCGAGATCGAGGCGGCCTGATTCTTCTCAGACGCAGGCTTCGATCGCGCGCTCCAGAATCGCCACGCCGAGGTCGATCTCCTCGTCGGTGGCGGTCAGCGGCGGGGCGATGCGGAAGACGCCGCCCATGCCGGGCAGCTGCACGATGTTCATGCTGAGACCGAGATCCAGGCAGCGCCGGGTGATCGCGTCGCCGAGTTCCGGCGCCGGCACCTTCGTGGCCCGGTCGGCCACGATCTCCACCCCTTGAAGCAGGCCGTGGCCGCGCAGGTCGCCGATGCACGCGAAACGCTCCTGGAGCGCGTGCAGCCGGGCGGTGAGCCGCGCGCCGGCCTCGTCCGCTCGGGCGACGAGCCCGTCGCGCTGAACAATCTCCAGCACCTTGAGACCGACCGCCGCCGGGAGCGGATCGGAGACGTGCGTCGTGTAGAACAGGAAGCCGCGCGCGTGGCAGCGCTCCTCGATCTCCGCCGTGGTGACGACCGCCGCGAGGGGCAGGCCGGCGCCCAGGGTCTTCGACAGGGTGAGGATGTCGGGCACCACCCCGTCCCGCTCGCAGGCGAACATCAGCCCGGTGCGGCCGATGCCGGTCTGGGCCTCGTCGAGGATGAGCAGCATCCCGCGCTCGGTACATTTCCGTTTCAGCGCGGCGAGATAGCCCGGCGGCAGCGCGATGATGCCGCCTGAGCTGAGGATCGGCTCCGCCAGAAAGGCCGCGAGGTTGCCGCTCGACTGCTGGTCAATCAGCGCGAAGGCGTAGTCCAATTCGGTCTGCCAATCCGGGGCGCCGTCGCGTTCGAAAGCCGGCCTGTAGGCGTTCGGCGCCGGGATCGCGAAGGAGCCGACGGAGGCCGGCCCGTAACCCTTCCGGCCGGCACTGTAGGTCGCCGAGGCGGCGCCCGCCGTCATCCCGTGCCAGGACTGGGCGAAGCTCACCACCTCCCAGCCGCCGGTGGCGAGCTTGGCCATGCGCAGAGCCGACTCGTTGGCCTCCGCCCCCGTGGTCAGCAGCATCGCACGTTCGAGATTGCCGGGGGCCAATCGGGCCAGCTCGGTGGCGAGATCGACCACGGGACGGCTCAGCATGCCGCTGAACAGGTGGTCGAGATGGCCGACGTGATGCGCCACCACCGCGGCGATCTCCGGGTGGCCGTGACCCAGGATGGCGCTCATCTGCCCGGAGGTGAAGTCGAGGATCGCGCGGCCCTCGGCATCGTAGACGAAGCTCCCCTGCGCGCGCTCGATGATCACCGGCGCGAACGCGCCGCCGTACCGCACCAAGTGCCGACGCGCCCGCGCCCAGAACTCCGGATCCGCGTTCCGAGTCATCGTCCATCCTGCTCCCAGCGAGAGGAGCCATGCTAGGACGGCCGGGGACCGCAGGATAGCTTATCGTGCTGAACCGAGAGTTCAGGGTTTCTGATGGCTCGAAGCCTGGATATCGATCTGTTGCGCAGCTTCGCCATCGTCGCGGAAACCGGCGCCCTCAGCCGGGCCGCGGAGCGGATCGGCCGGAGCCAGGCGGCGCTCAGCATGCAGATGAAGCGTCTCGAAGAGCTCGTCGACCGGCCACTCCTGACCCGGACGGGGCGCGGCGTCGTGCTGACGGTCCAGGGGGAGCGCCTTCTGGTCCACGCGCACCGCATCCTGACCTCGCACGACGACGCGCTGGCGGAACTCTCGGGCCGGAGCCTGGCCGGGACGTTGCGGTTCGGCTGCCCGGACGATTACGCCCAGGCGTTCCTGCCGGTGCTCCTGCGGGGCTTCGCGCAACATCACCCGGCAGCGGCGATCGAGGTGGTCTGCGCGGCGACGCCCCGTCTCGAAGCACGGCTCGAACGTGGCGGCCTGGACCTGGCCCTGGTCTCTGTGCCGCTCGCCGCCAAGGGGGCGATCCTGCGCCGCGAGGAGCTGGTCTGGGTCACGCCGAAGGACGATGCGGCGACCTGGCCCGACCCGCTGCCGCTGGCACTCGGCGATCCCGACACCCTCGACCATCGCGCGGCGCTGGCCGCGCTCGACCGCGCCGGACGCGCCTATCGGGTCGCCTACGCGAGCGGAAGCCTGTCCGGCCTCCTGGCGGTGGCCCGGTCCGGCCAAGCCGTCGCCGTGCTGACCCGTTCGGCGGTCCCGCCCGATCTGCGTATCCAGACCCGCGTGAGCGGCTTGCCGCCCCTCCCGCGGATCGGTCTCACGCTCCGGATGGATGAGCGGCACGCCGCACCGCTGACCCGGGCTTTCGCCACGCATCTGCGGGCCGTTCTACCGGTGCTCTAAGACGAGCCGGAACGGCCGACGACGAGAGCGCGCGGATCCCGTTTGGCGGCCTATCCCGACCGGCCCGCTCGGTCCCGCACAGTGCCGGCCTGTGCGGGTCGAGCAACTCAGTCCTGGTCGCGGTCCTTCGGCCAGAACATCAGGATCTCCTCGTTATCGACGTTGATCCAGTTGATGTGGATTGACGGGTGATGCTCGCTGAAGATTCTGAAATGCTCATCGTTGCAGAGCAGATAGATGTCCTTCGCCGGTCCGTCGAAGTTACTGTCGGCCCCGGTCTTGCCCAGGGCCGTCCTCACGTCCGCGTCGGAAAGCTGCAGCCCGCGGAATTTCCGGCCCACGACATCCGGAAACGCGGCGCGCCAAGCCGCCATCACCCGCGGATTGTCGTACGCAACGAGCGTATCCATCCCGACCTTCCGAACCGGGATGTGCTCCAGCCGGACGTCCTCGCTCCAGTTCCGGTTCGCAGCGGCGGCGGTCTTCGTCGTCTCCGGCGAGATGACGGGCGTCGTCGCCACGGCGGTCGCCATCACAGCACCGCCGGCCTGAGGTCCGTGGCCGAAGCGGGCCTCGAACTCGGCCACCGCGACCGCCTGCGCCTTCGCCTGCGACAGGGACAACACGGCGCCCGCCGTCTCCGGCGACAGCTTGTAGACCGATCGCGGATCCAGACCCGCCGACCCGGACGGTGAGACCTCCTTCGTCACGGTGAGCGAAGCGGCTTCCGCGGGCTGCGCCTTTTGCGTGGCGGCCGTGACTGCGGCCATCGAAGGTACGTGATCCATCTCAAAGTCTCCACTGTTCGGAGGCCACCAGGATCCAACCCCGTCCCGTGCACATGCGAATGCCTTGAACTATCCGCCGATCAATGAACCTTTTCTTCTGACCAATAGACAAGAAATATTCGGGTTCTATTGGTCGTTTAGACGATGACTGTCGCCAGTCACGCCTTCGAACATCTCCTGAAAAGACGCATGGACTCTTGAAGGCCGTTCATGCCTCGATCAGACGATGCCGGCGTCGCGGGGGTAAGGAGCCCTGAGCGCCCCATGGTCCCTCACGGAAGCGCGCTGGCCGGTTCTCCACGGCCGCCTGCATCGTCCGACGATGCCTGCGCCCCGAGGCTTGCATTGGGACAGTGCTTGTCGCGGGAGCGAAAGGGCGGACGCCTCCGCCGTCGGGCACCCAGCGGCCATCATGCCCACGGGTGCGCCACCTTTGAGCTTCATGCTCTATGGATTCGAATGTGTACGCGGACAGGCAGATCTGTCAATAGCGAGCATCGACAGATCGACAGCAGGTTTTCAAAGCGCAGCTCGAAGAATTCTGCACAGGTCGTTCGCCGCGGAGAAGTTGGAATTACTCTCCTTCGACAGGGGTACAACCGCGATACATGTCCTGCGACGATCTTCGGGCGCCATCATCCCGCGAGACCGGTGTTTGACGACACGCGTCATCCTGGCCTCAGGCCCGTGACGGCTGGACCGGGCGGGCGCGCCCGCGTCCGAGACCAAGGACGAGAACGCAGCCGATGCCCGAGAGCGCGACCAGCGGCAGGAGGCCGAGCGGGTAGCTGCCCGTGGCGTCCTTGATCACGCCGAGCAGATAGGTGCCCACGAAGCCGCCGATATTGCCGATGGCGTTGATCTGGGCGATGCCGGCCGCCGCGGCTCCGGCCGAGAGCCACTCGGTGGAAAGCGCCCAGAACGGCCCCTTCACCATGTAGGTCGCCGTCACGGCGAGACACAGAATCAGGATCGTCGGCAGCAAGTTTGCTGTCGCGATCGAGGCGGCCAAGCTCAGCGCCAGCAACCCCAGCGGCAGCGCCGTGTGCCAGACCCGCTCGCGCCGGCGGTCGGACGAACGGCCCCACAGGATCATCAGCACCGAGGCGACGCCGAACGGGATCGAGTTCAGGAGCCCGGTCTCGAGGTTGGTCAGGCCGAAGGATTTGATGATCTGCGGCTGCCACAGGGACAGGCACTGGCTGGCGCCCGAGGCCCCGGCGTAGATCAGCGAGGCGGCGAGCACGTAGCGGTTGCGCATCACCTGCCAGACCGAGAGATGCCGCGCCGGCGCCCCCGCGCCCGAGACCACGGAGGCACGCTCGGCGGCGAGCCGCTCCTGCAGCCAAGCGCTCTGCTGGGGTGTCAGCCAGCGCGCCGAGCCGGGCCCGTCGGGCAGCAGGACGAAGGCGAGGAGGCCGAGCAGCACCGCCGGGGCGGCCTCCAGGATGAACAGCCACTGCCAGCCGCGCAGGCCGAGCATCCCGTCGGTGTTGAGGATCGCCGCCGAGATCGGCGAGCCGAGGAAGCTCGAGATCGGGATCGCCACCATGAAGACGGCGACGATCCGCCCCCGATAGGCGCGCGGGAACCAGTAGGTCAGATACAGGATCACGCCGGGGAAGAAGCCGGCCTCCGACGCGCCCAGGAGCAGCCGCACCGCGTAGAAGGAATACGGCCCGACCACGAAGGCCATCGCGGCGGAGACGAGGCCCCAAGTGATCATGATCCGCGCGATCCAGATCCGCGCGCCGAACCGCTCCATGGCGATGTTGCTCGGCACCTCGCACAGCACATACGACACGTAGAACAGGCCGCCGCCGAGGCCGAACTGCGCGGCCGAGAGGCCGATATCGTGATTCATCTGCAGCGCGGCGAAGCCGGCATTCACCCGGTCGACGAAGGCCACGAAGTAGGCGAGCATCAGAAACGGCAGGATGCGCCACGTGATCCTGCGCAGGGTCGTCCGCTCGATCGCCGGTATCGCGTCCGGCACCTGCGTCGGGGCCATGCCTGTTCTCCTGGGTCTGGCCGCCCGGCATGGCGCAGGTGCGTATCCCAGGCCAGACGCCGCGCGCGACAGTGGCAAGCGTCTGTCATCGGGTCTGTCATCGGGTCTCTCATCGCGCCGTCCCGCCCCGGCACGGGAGGCCTGCGCCGCGGGCCCGGCGGCCCGTTTGCCCGCCGCCCGCGGACATGCGAGAGAAGCCGCATGTTGACCGTCGATAGCCTCTGGCGCGCGCGGCACCGGCTCGCGCAGTTCGGGAAGAAGCGGACCGGATCGCCGCGCATCCTCGTGATCGGCGTCTGCCAAGCCGGCGCCATCGCCAAGGCGATGCGCTACCTGCTGCCCGACGCGCAGGTGGATTTCGTCTCGGCCTTCACGGCGACTCGTCGGTTCCCGCGGCTCGCCGACCTGATGGCGCATGCCGACGGCTACGATTACGTCTATTCCAGCATCTATCTGCCCCGCTTCAAAGGCGGCGGGACGATCGACACGCTGCGGACGCACCCCAAGGTGCGGCTGATCCCCACCATCGTGTTCGGCGCCTACCATCCCGACCTCGTCCATGTCGGGGTGCAGGATTCCGTCACGCTCAACGGCCTGATCTCCGGGCCGATGGGGCATTCGCACTCCGCCGTCACGCTGTTCGCCTACCTGTCGGGTTTCTCGCAGGCGCAGGCACTGCGGCTCTTCGCGGAACCCGTCTTCGAGCGGCTCGGCTATTTCAATCTCTGGGATGAATCGGTCGCGTATCTGCGCGGGCTCGGCGTCCAGGCGGGGTACGACCTCGACACGCACCTCACCCGCTGGGCGCGGCGCGGCTGTTTCATGCACTCGATCAACCACACGAAGCTCTACGTCGTCTCCGACCTCGCCCGGGGCTTGCTGACGAAATCCGGCGTGCCGTTCGAGGAATGCGACCTCGACGCCTTCCTGCCGGACGATCTCGGCGGCCAGGGCAGTTGGCCGGTCTATCCCGAGATCGCCCAGCATTACGGCATCCCGGGCAGCGCCCTGTTCTTCAAAGCGGAGACCCGTCGGTCCGGCCCCGCCCGCACCATGAGCCGGGCCGCGTTCGTGGCCGCCTCCTACGCGAATTACGACCGGCGCGAGCGCAGCCTCCTGGTTTCCCAGCGCGTCCAGACCTGGCGGAACGATCCGCCGACCGTGGACTTCATGCGCGAGGCGGCGGGCCGCAGCGACGCGTCGCCCCGGCCGTCGGCCCGTGTCCCGGCCGTGAATGCCGGCAGCCTCGCCGGACACGCCTCCTAGGGCGCCCGGCGCCGCGACTCCCGATCGGGCACTTCGCCCCGTCCCCGGCGTTGTCGCGCACCGCCCGCGGCTGCGGGATCGACGTCGAGGCGCCCCGATGCATCTCCAATCCCGGGACCGAACCCGTTCGGGCCGCTACGCGGCCGCGGCGGCCCTGACGCTCGCCGGCGCGGCGGCCGGGCTTGTCGGCTGGAGCCGGCTGCTGGTGAACCACAACATGCCCCTGCCCCCCGCTTTGCCGGGCCGGCACGCGCGGCTGACCAGCCGACGCGCCGGGGCCCTCTCGCTCTACAGCGACGCGGATGCCGCGGGGGTGCCGCTCCTGCTGATCCACTCGGTCAACGCGGCGGCGAACGCCTACGAGGTGCGCCCGCTCTACATGCATTACCGGCGCTCGCGGCCGGTCTACGCCCTGGACCTTCCGGGGTTCGGGTTCTCCGAGCGGTCCCGCCGCCGGTACACCCCCCGCCTGATGGTTGAGGCGATCCATGCGGCGGTGGAGGAGATCCGGCACCGGCACGGCGGGGGCCCGGTCGATGCCCTGGCTCTATCCCTCTCCGCGTCATTCCTGGCCCGGGCGAGCCTGGAGCAGTCCGAGGCGTACCGCAGCCTCGCCCTGATCAGCCCAACCGGCTTCGACGCGCAGCTCTCGGGCGAGGAGCCGCCGGACGGCCATCGCGGTCGCGACTGGCTGCGCGACGCCCTCGACCGGCCCCCCTTCGGCCGGCCGCTCTTCGACGCCCTGACGACGCGGCCGAGCATGCGCTTCTTCCTGCAGAAGACCTTCGGCTCACCCGCGATCGACGAGGGCCTGCTCGATTATGATTACGCCTCGGCGCATCAGCCTGGAGCGGAACACGCGCCCTGGTGCTTCATCGCGGGTCACCTGTTTCCCACCGACACGACGCGTCTCTACGAGGACCTGCGCCTGCCGGTCTGGATGATCCACGGCGTGCGGGGCGACTTCGTCGATTACCGGCTCGTGCCCCGGGTCGCCGACCGGCCGAACTGGCGCGTCGAGACCCTGCCGACCGGGGCCTTCCCGCATTTCGAGCGGCCGGAGGCGGTCACGGCCGCCTACGACGCGTTCCTGGCGCAGCTCACGCACGATCCAGCGGGTCGACCGGCGTGATCCGATAGCGCAGCCAGACCACACCGCCCGAGAGACGCTCGCAGTGGGACAGGTCGAGCTTGCGCCGGCCTCCCATGGAATCCTCGTCCTCGCCGGCGAAGTCGAACACCGCCGGCGTCCCCGACAGGCCGTCGACGGCCGGCGCGAGCAGCAGGCTCAGCTCGTCGATCACGCCGGCCTTCAGCATCGAACCGTTGATGTGGCCGCCGCCCTCGACCAAGAGGCGCTCGATCCCGAACAGCGCCCGCAGCTTCGCCAATGCCTGAGCGAAATCCACCGTGCGGTCGCCCGCGAAGAGGTAGGATTGCCCGCCGGCCCGCAGCGCGCGCAGATGCTCATCCGGCACGGATTCGGTGAGCACGACCACGACATGGTCGCCCTCGATCTCGTTCCGCGCGCCCCAGTCCAGGCGGCCGCGGGCGTCGAGAGCGACGGCGTAGCCGGAGGCGTCGCGGCGGGCGACGTGATCCTCCCGCGGCACCGGGCTCGTATCGTCGAGGATCGCGTCGGGCAGCTTCTCGGCGCTGTCCGCGTAGCCCTGCATGGTCACGCGCCCGCACATCCAGGCATCGCCCTTGAGATCCGCATGGACGCGCTCGTAATGGCTGTCCGCATCCAGGGTCTTCCAGCGGCGGACCTTGATCCGGCCGTCCACCGACGACGTCATGTGGCAGATCACGTGCGGGCGCTCGGCCGGTGCCATGCTGTGTCCTGGTTCGCGCCGGGTACGCCGGCCTGCGGACGAAGTAGCCCGGGGCAGCGGCACGGCCAGGGGCAGGCTCCGGTGGACCGGTCGTGTCTCCATCCCTTAAGGAGGGTGCTCTCGCCCCGAGCGGCGCCTGTCCTGGATTCCGATGATCGACCTGACCCTCGAGGCCGCCCGCACGATCGTGGACACCGCCCTGCGGGAGGCGCGGGCGCGCGGTCTGAAGCCCCTCGCCGTCGTCGTCTACGATGCCCGCGGCGCGCTCAAATCCGTGGCCGTCGAGGACGGCACGTCGCTGCGTCGGGCCGAGGTCGCCTGCGGCAAGGCCAATGGCGCGCTGGCGCTCGGCCTCGGCTCCCGGGCCATCCACGCCCGCGCGGAGGCGCAGCCCTACTTCGTGGCGGCCGTCTCCCACCTGGCCGGCCCGGCCGCCCTCGTTCCCGTGCCCGGCGGCGTCCTGATCCGCTCCGGCGAGGGCCGCCTGCTCGGCGCAGTCGGCATCTCCGGCGACACGTCGGACAACGACGAGATCTGCGCCGTCGCCGGGATCGAGGCGGCCGGTCTGGTGCCGGAAACCGGCGCCTGATCATGCGCCCGCGCCGGCGCGACTGGCTGGCCGGCGCCGCCGCCCTCGCGGCCGCGGGACCCGCTCGCGCCGCCGGCGCGCCGCTCTACCGCCGCGGCAACGACGCCGATCCGGAGACGCTCGACCCGCACCGCTCCTCGACCGTGGCGGAGGCGCATATCCTGCGCGACCTCTGCGACGGGCTGCTCACCTACGACAATACGGGGGCGCTCATCCCGGGTGCCGCCCGGGCCTGGACCCTGTCCGAGGACGGCCAGACCCTCCGGTTCGAGCTGCGGCCCGACGGCCGGTGGTCGAACGGCGACCCGGTCACAGCGGAGGATTTCGTCTACTCGCTCCGCCGCATCCTCGACCCGGCCACGGGCGCGAAATACGCCGAGATCCTGTTCCCGATCCGCAACGCCGCCGCCGTGAACCGCGGCGAGAAGCCCGTCGACGCCCTCGGCGTGGTCGCGGAGGCGCCGCTCCGGCTCACGCTCACCCTCGAGCAGCCGACGCCCTACATCCTCGAGCTCCTGACCCACCAGACCGCCCTCCCGGTGCATCGGGCCACCGTGGAGCGCTACGGCGATTCCTTCACCCGGCCGGGCAACCTCGTGACCAACGGGGCCTACCGTCTCGTCGAGCGGGTGCCGGGTGGCGCGATCACTCTGGAGGCCAACCCGCGCCATCCCGACGCGGGCAGCGTCGCCATCCGGCGCGTGGAGTTCCTGCCGGTGCCGGACCTCTCGGCGGCCGTGCGCCGCTACGCCGCCGGCGAGATCGACTCGCTCGCGGATCTCCCGGCCGACCAGATCGCCGACCTGCGCCGCCGCTTCGGTGCGCAGGTGGTGCTCGGCCCGTCGCTCGGCCTCGCCGCCCTGGCGGTGAACACCCGCAAGGCGCCCTTCTCGGACCGGCGCGTCCGGCAGGCCCTGTCGCTCGCCATCGATCGCGAGTACCTCGCCGACGGGCTTTACGGCGGGACGATGAGCCCGGCCTACTCCCTGTGCCCGCCGGGCCTCGACAATTACCGCACGCCGCCCGAGACCGAGGGCCGGCTCGGTCTGCCGATCGACCACGAGGCGGAGGCGCGACGGCTGCTCGGCGAGGCGGGCTTCGGGCCCGCTCGCCCGCTGACCGTGGAATACCGGTTCAACGTCAGCGACAACAACCGCAACACGGCGGTGGCGCTGGCCGAGATGTGGCGCGACCTCGGGATCGTGACGCGCTTCGTCTACACCGACGCCAAGACCCACTTCGCCTACCTCAGCGAGGGCGGCGATTTCGACATCGCCCGCGTCTCGTGGATCGCCGACTATTCCGATCCCCAGAATTTCCTGTTCCTCCTGCAGACCGGCAACAAGGCCGCGATCGCGGGCAAGTGGTCGGACCCGGCCTACGACGCACTGATGCAGCGCGCCGCCGCCGAGCGCGACCTCGGCCGTCGGGCCGACCTGCTCTACGAGGCCGAGAGCCTCGCGCTGCGCGAGCTGCCCTGGATCCCACTGATGCACTACCGGTCCAAGGCGCTGATCGCGCCGCGGCTGCACGGCTATCATCCGAACCTGCGCAATGCCGCGCCCACGCGGTTCCTGAGGCTCGACGCGTGATCCGCTTCATCCTGCGGCGCCTCGCGCAGGCGGTGCCGACGCTGCTCGCCGTCGTGACCGTCAGCTTCTTCCTGATGCGGCTCGCCCCCGGCGGCCCGTTCGACCTGGAACGCCCGCTGGCGCCGGCCGCCATGGAGAACCTGCGCCGCGTCTACGGCCTCGACCGGCCGCTCGTCGCGCAGTTCGGCAGCTACCTGGCATCTCTGGCGCGGGGCGATCTCGGTCCGTCCTTCTCGTTCCGCGACATGAGCGTGCTCGATCTGATCGCCCGGGGCCTGCCGGTCTCGGCGACCCTGGGCGCGCTGGCGCTGGTCCTAGCGGCTGGTCTCGGCGTCGGCCTCGGGATCGCGGCCGCGCTCCGTCGCGGCGGCGTCGCGGACCGGCTCCTCGGCCTCGGCGCGGCCCTCACCCTGTCGCTGCCGAGTTTCGTGGTTGCGCCGCTGCTCCAGATCGCCTTCGGGCTGGTTCTGCGCTGGCTGCCGCTCAGCGGCTGGAACGGCGGCACGCCGAGCCACCTCGTCCTGCCGGTGATCACGCTGGCGCTGCCGCAGGTGGGCGCCCTCGCCCGGTTGACGCGCGCGTCCCTCGGCGAGATGCTCCGGACCCAGCCGGTGCGGACGATGCGCAGCCTCGGCTTGCCGCCGGTCCGCGTCACCCGGCACGCGCTCCGGGGGGCGCTGCTGCCGGTGGTCGCCTATCTCGCGCCGCTGGCCGCGGCCCTGCTCACCGGGTCGGTGGTGGTCGAGACGATCTTCGGGCTGCCGGGGATCGGCCGCTACTTCGTCGAGGGGGCGCTCAACCGCGACTACACGCTGGTGATGGGCACGGTGCTGCTGGTCGCCAGCCTGGTGATCCTTCTCAATCTCGCGGCCGACCTCGCCTGCGCGTGGCTCGATCCGCGTCTGCGGGTTCAGCCATGAGCGCGGCGCCCGCCCGGGCCGGTCCCGCCGGACGCGCCCTCGGCCGCCTCGCCCGCGAGCGCACCGCGATGGCCGCGCTCGCCGTCCTGGGGCTCATTGCCCTCGCCTGCCTGCTCGGCCCGTTCCTGACCGGCCATGATCCGGAGCGGGCCTACCCTGATCTCCGGCAGTTGCCGGCGGGGCTCGCGGCGCAGCCGGATGCCGATCATCTCGGTCCGGCGCTGGAGCGCCTCGCCTTCCGGATGCGCGCCCGACTCGACGCGGTCGCGCGCGACGGCGACACCCTGCGCCTGACGCTGGGCTCCGAGACGGGGGTGGACCGGCGCAGCCTCGTCTACCTGCCGCGCTCGGCGCTGTTCGGCGACCCCGCGGTGGTTGAGGCGCGGGAGGGGGGCCGCAGCCTCGTGGTGGCGGTGCCGCTCCGACACCTGCACTTCCCCCTGGGTACCGACGTGCACGGCCGCGATCTCCTCACCCGCTCTCTCGTGGCCGGCCGGATCTCACTGGCGATCGGCGTCACCGCGAGCCTCGTCGCCCTGCTGATCGGCGTCGCCTACGGCGCCACGGCGGGCTTCCTGGGCGGCGCGGTGGATGCGGCGATGATGCGCTTCGTCGACGTGCTCTACGCCCTGCCCTTCGTGTTCTTCGTGATCCTGCTGCTGGTCTTCTTCCGCCCGAGCCTCGTGCTGATGCTGGTGGCGATCGCCGCGGTGGAATGGCTCGACATGGCGCGCGTGGTGCGCGCGCAGACCCTGTCGCTGCGCGAGCGCGACTTCGTCCGGGCGGCCCGCGCCCTCGGGCTCGGCACGCCGCGCATCCTCCTCCGCCATATCGTGCCCAACACCCTGGGCCCGGTGGCGGTGACCGCGACGCTGCTGGTTCCGCAGGTGATCCTCCTGGAGAGCTTCCTGTCGTTCCTGGGGCTCGGCGTGCAGGAGCCGCAGACGAGCTGGGGCGTGCTCATCGCCGAAGGGGCGCGGTTCATCGAGGGCGCCCCCCACATGCTGGCCGCGCCGGCCGCGTTCCTGATCGCGACCCTGGTCTCGCTCAACCTGCTGGGCGACGGTCTCGCCGACGCGCTCGATCCGCGCGCGGCGTAGCGTCAGGCCAGCTGCCGGATCGGCGACCCGGCGAGCCACGCCTCGATGTCCTCCACCGCCTGGGTGAAGAACGTCCGGTAATTGTTGCGCGAGACATAGCCGAGATGCGGCAGGGCCAGGACGTTGGGCAGGCTGCGGAACGGGCTGTCGGCGGGCAGGGGCTCGGTCTCGAACACGTCGAGCCCGGCTCCGGCGATCCAGCCCTCCTCCAGGGCGCGCAGCAGGGCCGCCTGATCGACGATCGGCGCTCGGGAGGTGTTCACCAGGACGGCGCTGCGCCGCATCCGGTGCAGGTCCGCCGCGCCCAGGAGGCCGCGCGTCCGCTCGCCGAGGACGAGGTGGATCGTGACCACGTCGCTCGCCTCCAGCAGCGCCTCCTTGGAGGCCGCCCGCTCGACGCCGGCGGCCGCCGCGCGGCCGTCATCGAGATTCGGGCTCCAGGCGATCACCCGCATGCCGAAGGCGCGCCCGATCTCGGCAATCCGCGTTCCGATCTTGCCGAGACCCAGGATGCCGAGGGTCGCGCCCGCGAGATCGGTCCCGATCGTGCTCTGCCACGGGCCGCCGGCGCGGAGGTTGCCGCTCTCCAGCGGGAGGTGCCGGGCGAGCCCGAGGATCAGCGCCCAGGTCAGCTCGGTCGGCGGCGTCGGGCTCGACTCCGTGCCGCAGACCGTGACGCCGCGGGCCCGGGCGGCCGCGACGTCGATGGCGAGGTTGCGCATCCCGCTGGTGATCAGCAGTTCGAGCCGCGGCAACCGCTCCAGCAGCGCGGCCGGAAACGGCGTGCGCTCGCGCATGATCACCAGGATCTCGGCCTGCTCGATCCGGCGGACGAGGGCGTCGCGATCCGCGATGTGTTCGGACAGGGCCGAGACCGCGACATGGTCGGAGAGGCGCGCCCAATCGGCGAGCGCGAGGGCCGCCTGCTGGTAGTCGTCGAGGATCAGGCAGCGCCGCATGGCGCTGGCGTAGGCCGCCGGAAGCGGAGCGTCAATCGACGGGCGGCGATCGGGACGCGACAGGGGACCGTGCCGCGCTCGATCCGCGTCGGCGGATCGGGATTCCGGGCCCGCCGGCGGCGCCCCGGAATGGCGGAGCCGCCTCCCGCACGATCGGCGGGAAAGCTAGGCTCCGGCGAGCGCCGCGAACGCCTCGGCCACGCCGGCCGCGCCCGGATCCTGCACGCCCGCGAGATCTCCGGCGGCCAGGTAGCTGGAGCGCCCTGCCCCGGCGCGGTCCATGGTGGCCGTGGCGGCGGCGCCCTCGCGGGCTGCGACGGCCGCGGCCTGGAGATCGCCGCTCCTGAGGGCCTCGACGGCGGGGATCAGCGCATCCAGCAGCGTGCGGTCGCCGGCACGGGCACCGCCATAGCCCTGCACCCGCGCGACGCCCTCGGCCAGGGCCTCCGGCCACGCGGCGCCGGCGGCGAGCGCGGAGGCCGCCGCGGCGAAGAAGATCGAGGCGAGCACACCGCTCGACCCGCCCACCGCCCGGCCGATACGCTCGGCCAGGGCCCGGCACAGGGCGGCTGGATCCGCCTGGGGCAGACGGTCGAGACCGTCCCGGACCGCGCGGGCCGCACCGGCGAAGGTCGTGCCGGCATCGCCGTCGCCGACCTTGGCGTCGAGGGCGTTGAGCCGGTCCTCGGCGGCGATCAGCGCGCGCGCCACGGCGGCGATCCGGGCGGCCGTGACGGGATCGTGCGACGGGGTGAACGTCTCACCCGCGAGCCCCTCGGGAATGGGACGCAGGACCGGCGGCGCGACCCGCACGGCACCGGGCCAGGCGGGCACCGCCACGGGCGCCGCCAGCGCGGCTTCGAGTTCGTCGTCGAGCGGCAGCACCGACAGCGAGGCGCCGTGCATGTCGAGCGCCGTCATCAGCGGCGCCGGGCCGACGATCAGGCGCACCCGCCTCCCGAGATCGGTGGCGAGAACCGCCCGGGTCAGGATCTCCATTTCCAGCGCCGAGGCCGAGCCGAGATTGTTCACGAGGAGCGCCAGCCGGTCGGCGCCGTCGACGGCATGCGCGAGGCGCTCGGCCATCATCCGGGCGAGGTCGCTCGCCTTCGGCAGCGTGATCCGCTCCACGCCGGGCTCGCCGTGAATGCCGAGGCCGAGCTCGGCCTGCCCTTCGGCCATGCGCTCGCTCCGGGGCGAGCCCGGGATCGTGCAGGTCGAGACCGCGATGCCGAGGGACTTCGCCGCGGCGGCGGCCCGGCGCGCGAGCGCCGCCACCGTCTCCAGCGGCGCCCCCGCCTGCGCGGCGTGGCCGGCGACCTTGTGCACGAACAGGGTGCCGGCGATGCCGCGCGGCTGCTTGGCATCCGGCAGGGCGATGTCGTCGGAGACGATCACGGTCTCGATCCTGTGCCCCAGGGCCCGGGCCCGCTCGGCGGCGAGACCGAAATTCAGCCGGTCTCCCGCGTAGTTCTTGATGACGAGCAGGCATCCGGACGGCCCCGTCACCGAGAGGATGCCGGTCAGCACCGCGTCGACGCTTGGCGAGGCGAAGACGTCGCCGCACACGCCGGCGCTGAGCAGGCCCTCGCCCACGAAGCCGGCATGGGCCGGCTCATGGCCGGAACCGCCCCCCGACACCACCGCGACCTTGCCGGGCTCGGGGGTGGCGCGCAGCACGACGCGGATCCCCGGATCGCCGTCGAGCCGCGCGAGGCATCCGCCGCTCGCCGCCACCAAGCCGTCGAGGGCGTCGTTGACCAGGGTGGAACGGGCGTCGATGAAATGGGCCATGGCGTGACCTTCGGATGGTCCGATCCGCGATTCGTCGTCGGCGGCTGCGCCTGCATTGTCCGCGCAATCCGGCCGACCAGGCAACGGCCGCCGCCCTGGCGAGCGCAACGATGGCGCTGCGCCGCCTGCCCCCAACCCGCGCCCTCATCCTGAGGCGCGAGCGGAGCGAGCCTCGAAGGAGGGCTGCAGGGATCGCGGCGCTGGCTGGAAACCTCCTTCGAGGCCTCCGCTGCGCTCCGGCACCTCAGGATGAGGTGGAGGATTGGAGATCCGCCACCTCAAGCAACCCGTGAAAAGGCGGTCGCTCAAACCCGCTCCGAGACCATCCGCGCCGTCCGGGCGGATCGGCCTCACTCCTTCACGGCGCCGGTGAGCGCGGAGACGTAGTACTCCACGAAGAACGAGTACAGGATCACCAGCGGCAGCGAGCCGAGCAGCGCGCCGGCCATCAGCGAGCCCCACTTGTAGACGTCGCCGTCCACGAACTCGCTGACCACGGCGATCGGCACCGTCTTGTTCTGCGTGGAGGACAAAAAGGTCAGCGCGTAGATGAACTCGTTCCAGCACAGGGTCAGCGAGAAGATCCCCGCCGAGATCAGGCCCGGAAAGGCGAGCGGCAGGATGATCTTGGTGAGGATCTGCCAGCGGCTCGCGCCGTCCATCAGCGCGCATTCCTCCAGCTCGTAGGGAATGGTCTTGAAGTAGCCCATCAGGAGCCACGTCGAGAACGGGATCAGGATCGTCGGATAGGCCAGGATCAGGGCGATCGGCGAGTCGAACAGGCCGTAGGCCTGCACGATCGTGGCGAGCGGGATGAACAGGATCGAGGGCGGCACGAGGTAGGCGAGGAAGATCGCCGCGCCGACCCAGCCCGCGCCCCGGTAGCGGACCCGCACGCAGGCATAGGCGGCCAGCACGCTCGCGAACAGCGACAGGACCGTGGCGGCCACCGACACGTACATCGTGTTCCAGAGCCAGCGCGGGTACTGCGTCTCGAACAGCAGCTTGTGGATGTGCTTGAACGTCGGATCCACGACCCAGAACGGGTTGAACCGCTCCATGTCGATCAGCTGCTCGTCCGGTTTGATGGCGGTGAGCGCCATCCAGTAGAACGGGAACAGCAGCACGACGAGGATGATCAGGAGCGGCAGGTAGGTGGTGACGAGCCGCCTCGGCAGGCGCTCGAGATAGGCCATGCCCTCCGAATTGTCGGTGAGCCCGGCCGGCCGCGCGGCCATGACGGGCGCAATCTGCGGATCGGCGTGTGCCGGCGGTGCGGGCGCGCTCATCGGTCGGACTCCCCGGCCTGCCAGGCCCGGCGCTGCAGGCCGAACCACGAGATGCCGATGGCGGCGAGCAGGAACGGCACCATGGCGGTGGCGATGGCCGCGCCCTCGCCGAGCGTCCCCGAGAGGATGCCGCGCTGGTACGAAAGGGTCGCCATCAGATGCGTGGCGTTCACCGGGCCGCCGCGGGTCATCGCCCAGATCAGCTGGAAGTCCGTGAAGGTGAACAGCACCGAGAAGGTCATCACCACGGCGATGATCGGCGTCAGCAGCGGCAGGGTGATCCGCGAGAAGATCTGCCAGTTCGAGGCGCCGTCGAGCGTCGCAGCCTCGTAGAGCGAGGGCGAGACGGTCTGCAGGCCGGCGAGCAGCGTGATGGCGATGAACGGCACGCCCCGCCAGATATTGGCGAAAATCACGCAGGCCCGGGCCATGGCCGGTTCACCCAGGAAGTCGATGTTGCCGTCGATGATCCCGAGATGCCGCAGCGACCACGAGATGATCGAGAACTGACTGTCGAAGATCCACCAGAACGCGATGGCCGAGAGCACCGTGGGAACGACGAAGGGGATCAGCACGATCGACCGGATGATCGCCTTGAACGGCATGTTCTTGTTGAGCAGCAGCGCGAGGTAGAGGCCGATGGCGAACTTCAGGACGGAGGCGACGGCCGTGTAGAGGCAGGTGTTGAACACCGAGAGCCAGAAGACGTCGTCGTCCCAGAGCCACTCGTAGTTCTCCAGCCCGATGAACACGCCGTCGCGGCCGATCCGGGCATTGGTGAAGGACAGCCAGATCCCCTTGAGCAGCGGATAGGCCAGGAACAGGCCGAGGATCAGCGCGGTGGGCAGCATGAACCAGAAGCCCGCCCAGCCGCGGCTCGCGCGCAGGCGCTGCCAGGCTGAGCGGGTCGGGACCGCGACCGCGGCGGGCTGTGTCAGGGCCGTGTGCGCCATGGTCTCGATTCCGCTTCCGGGATCAGGTGTTCCTGAAGATGCGGGTGGCGGCGCGCTCCGCGTTCTTGATCGCGCCCTTCACGTCCTCGCGGCCGGTGCAGTGGCTCGCGAACATGTCGACGATCACGAAGTCGGCCAGCACCGCGGCGATGCGCTCGCTCACCGGCGCGAGGCCGCCGGCCGCCAGGGAGCGCCGCCCCGCCTCGGCGAAGACCGCGTTCTTCGGATCGGCCGTCCAGATCGGGTTCTTGGGATAGTTCGCCAGCGGCTCGCACAGGTAGCCCTGCGCGGCCTCCAGCCAGGGACCGTAGTTCGCCGCCTCCATCATGAAGGCGATGAAGGCCTTACAGGCATTGGGCGCCTTCGAGTACTTGAAGGCCAGGATCGGAAAGGCGAGCTGGAACTCGGTCGGCTTGCCCACCGGGCCGACGGGCCAGACCGCGTGATCCATGTCCTCGGCGATCTGCGGATTGTCCTTCTTGGCCGCGGCGTAGATCGAGATGCCGTTGTTGGTGAGGTACAGATCGCCCGCCAGGAAGGCCTTGTTGTTGGAGGAATCGTTCCACGACACCGTGCCCGGTACGAAGGTCTCGTAGAGTGACTTGACGTATTCGAGCGCCTTGGCGGTCTCGGGCGAGTTGATGACGATCTTCTCGTTGGCGTCCACGAGGTTGCCGCCATGGGCCCAGAGCGCCCAGTGGCACCACGTGTTGCCGTCGCCGGTGGCGTGGCCGAGCGCGAAGCCGGCCGGCGTGTTGTTCTTCTTCATGCCGCGGCACAGGTCGAGGAAGCCCCCCGTGTCGGTCGGGAACTTGTCGAAGCCCGCCTTCTTCATCGCCGAGATGCGGTAGTTCGGATAGCCGCCGTTGAACGCGACGGGGATCGCGATCCACTGGCCCTTGACCTTGCCGTAAGCCTCCGCGGAGGGGAACCACGGGCCGTATTTCTTGGCGATGGACGCCGCGACGTCCTCCATCGGCAGGCACTTGTCGGGGAAGAGCGCCGGGAACGAGAACAGGCCCCAGACCATGTCGGGCCCCTGCCCGGTATTGGCGGCCACGGACGCCTTCGGCTGGATGTCGTCGTAGGATTCGTTGCTGACCGTGATCTTGACCCCGGTCGCCTTCGTGAAGGCGTCGACCATCTTCATGAAGGCCTCGTCCTCGCTGGGGACGAAGCGCTTCCAGCGCAGCAGCGAGAGGCTGGCCCCGGCTTCCGGCTTCCACTCGGTGCTCTGCGCCCACGCCCGGGCGAAGCCGAGAAGGTCGCCGCCCGCGGCGAGACCCGTCGCGGCGGCGCCCGCGAGGAGAGAACGGCGATCGAGAACAGGCATCGGGTGGTACTCCCTCGGTGGTCCTGTAGCGCGGGCGCGCGGCGCGGCCCGCCCCCTGCCGCCGGCGCGGCGCAGGTCAGCTCGGCAGGCGGCGGCCGGTCCCGGCGTCGAAGAAATGCACGCGGTTCGGCCGCAGGAACACGGTTTCCCCCGGGCGCTCGCGCACCCGCTCGCGCAGCACGCAGGTGAGGTCCTGGCCCATGGCCCGCACCGCCAGCATGGTCTCGGAGCCGGTCGGCTCCACGACCACCACCTCGGCGGCGAGACCCTCCGGCGCGAGATCGAAATGCTCGGGGCGAATGCCGAGGACGAGGGGACGGCCGTCGGCCCCCGAAGGCGCCTCGCTCAAGGGAATCGTCAGGCCCGTATCGGTGACGAAGGCCAGATGGCCGTTCGCCCGGACCGTGCCGGGCACGAAATTCATGGCCGGCGAGCCGATGAAGCCCGCCACGAACAGGTTGTCGGGCCGGTCGTACAGGTCGAGGGGCGGCCCGATCTGCTCGACGACCCCGTCGTGCATCACGACGATCCGGTCGGCCATGGTCATGGCCTCGATCTGGTCGTGGGTCACGTAGATCGTCGTCGTCTTCAGCCGCTGGTGGAGTTCCTTGATCTCGGTGCGCATCGCCACGCGCAGCTTGGCATCGAGATTCGAGAGCGGCTCGTCGAACAGGAAGACCTGCGGATCCCGGACGATCGCCCGGCCCATGGCCACGCGCTGGCGCTGGCCGCCGGAGAGCTGGCGGGGATAGCGGTCGAGCAGATGCGTCAGCCCGAGGATCTGCGCCGCCTTGTTGACCCGCAGGTCGATCTCGGCGGCGGGCGCCTTCCGGATCCGCATCGAGAAGGCCATGTTCTCGCGGACGGTCAGGTGCGGGTAGAGCGCGTAGTTCTGGAACACCATGGCGATGTCCCGCTCCTTCGGCGGCACATCGTTCACGACGCGCTCCCCGATGCGGATCTCGCCTCCGGAGATGTTCTCCAGCCCGGCGATCATGCGCAGGAGCGTTGACTTCCCGCAGCCCGACGGACCGACCAGGATCACGAATTCACCGTCCCGGATGTCCACCGACACGCCGTGCAGGACGTTCGTCGATCCGAAAGCCTTGCGAACCTCGCGGATTCCCACCGAGGCCATGCTTCCTCCCGATCAAAGCCGCTCTGACGGCAGCTCTATGGGCGGCAGTACAAAGGAGCGGATGTAGGAAAGCAAGCGCTCTCTCCCGCATTCCTGCAGGATATCTTCTTTCTGTCAGGTCGGCGGCGCGCGACGGGTGACGGCCGCCGCGGCCTGAAACATCCGGCCGGACGGCCCCGGGCGCGAGGTGCTAAACCGTGGCCCCTCGAGATTCGCAGTGGCTGCGCCGCGCGACGCGATCTTGCGGGGCGGCCACGCGTGGCCGTAGCCGGGGTCGATGCTTGCCGCACGCGACGGGCCGCGCACCAGTAGGAACGAACGCGCATGTCCTCATCCGGTCTCACCGCACGCCAGATCCTGCCCGGCGACGGATGCCGCGGCGCGCTCGCGGGGCGCGTGTGGCGGCCGGACGTAAGCGGCCCGAGCGTCGTGGCCATCCGTGCCGGCGCCGCCGGCGAAGCGCGGGTCGTCGACGTCACGGCGCAATTGCCGACGGTGAGCGATCTGTGCGAGGCGCGCGATCCCGGAGCCGCCCTGCGCGCCGCGGAGGGCGAGGATCTCGGCAGCCTCGACGCCATCCTCGCCAACACGCCGCCGGACGGCCGCGACCCGAGCCGGCCATGGCTCCTCGCCCCCGTCGATCTTCAGGCGCTGAAGGCGTCCGGCGTGACCTTCGCCACCTCCATGCTGGAACGCGTCATCGAGGAGCGGGCGCGGGGCGATCTCGCCGCCGCGGCGGCGATCCGCGCCGAGGTCGAGCGGCTCGTCGGCCGCGACCTGCGGCGGCTCAAGCCCGGCTCGGCCGAGGCGATGGCCCTCAAGGAGGTGCTGGTCGCGCAGGGAGCCTGGAGCCAGTACCTCGAGGTCGGCATCGGCCCCGACGCGGAGATCTTCACCAAGGCCCAGCCCCTCTCGGCGGTGGGCTGCGGGGCGGATGCCGGCCTTCATCCGGATTCGCACTGGAACAATCCCGAGCCCGAGGTGGCGCTCGCCGTGACCTTCGACCAGCGCATCGTGGGCGCGACCCTCGCCAACGACGTGAACCTGCGCGATTTCGAAGGCCGCTCCGCGCTGCTCCTCGGCAAGGCCAAGGACAACAACGCCTCCTGCGCCCTCGGCCCGTTCCTGCGCCTGTTCGACGACACGTTCGGCCTCGACGACGTGCGGCGCACCACCGTCACGCTGGAGGTGACCGGCGCGGACGGGTTCCGGCTGGAGGGCACCTCCCCGATGGCCGAGATCAGCCGCGACCCGGACGAGCTCGTGGCGGCCCTGATGGGGCGGACGCACAGCTATCCGGACGGCGCGATCCTCCTCCTCGGCACGATGTTCGCGCCGATCCAGGACCGGCACGGGCCGGGACTGGGCTTCACCCACGCCGAGGGGGACCGCGTCGTCGTGGCGAGCCCCGAACTTGGCAGCCTCGTCAACCGCATGCGCCCGTGCGATGCCTGCGAGCCCTGGACGTTCGGGGCCCGCGCGCTGATGCGCAACCTCGCGGCGCGCGGGATTCTGTGACAGAGCCTCGACCCGGGCGCCGCCCGAGCCGGCGCTGATCACCGCAGAGATGATGCCGATGACGAATGCCGCCCTCCTCGACCGCCTCGCCGCGATCGTCGGACCGTCCGGCCTCGTCACCGGCGCGGAGCTGCGCGGCCGCTCGGCGAACTGGATCCGCCCGACCGAACCCTGCGCCGCGCTGGCGCTTGTCCGCCCGCGCAGCACGGCCGAGACCAGCGCCGTCCTGGCGGCCTGCCAGGAGACCGGGGTGGCGGTGGTTCCGCGCGGCGGCGCCACCGGTCTCGTCGACGGGACGCTGTGCGCGCCCGACGAGATCACCCTGTCCACGGAGCGCATGACCGGGATCGAGCCGGTGGACCCGCTGGGCATGACTGTGGTGGTCGGGACAGGCGCCACGATCGAGAGCGTCCAGGACGCGGCCGCGGCCGCCGGCCTGTTCTTCCCCCTGGATCTCGGCGCGCGCGGCTCGGCGACCATAGGCGGCGCCATCTCGACCAATGCCGGCGGCCTCAGGGTGCTGCGCTACGGCATGATGCGCGAGATGGTCCTGGGCCTCGAGGCGGTGCTGGCCGACGGCACGGTGGTGTCGTCCATGCGCCCATTGATCAAGAACAACACCGGGCTCGACCTTAAGCAGCTCTTCGTCGGCACCGAGGGGACGCTGGGCGTCGTCACGCGTGCCGTCCTGCGCCTACGGCCGGAGCCGGCCGGCTACGCAACCGCGCTGATCGCCTGCCCGGGTGTCGATGACGGCGCGCGGGTGCTGCGCGCGGCCCAGACCGCCTTCCAGGGGCGCGTCTCCTCGTTCGAGGGGCTGTGGCCGGACTTCTACCGGGTGATGACCGCCCCCGGTCGCGCGACCCCGCCGCTCGGACACGACTTCCCGTTCTACGCGATCATCGAGGTCGAGTGCGTGGCCGAGGAATCCGACCGCTTCCTCGGCCTTCTGGAGGGCCTGATGGGCGACGGGGCGATCCTCGACGCCGCGGTCGCCTCCTCCGAGGAGCAGCGCCGGGCGATGTGGCGCATCCGCGACCGGGTCGAGCACCTGAACGCCGACGGGATCGAGCGCGCCTTCGACGTCAGCGTGCCGCTCGCCAAGATGGACGGCTACGTTCGCGGCGCGCTGGAGCGGCTCGCCGCGATCCCGGGCTGCCGGGCCGTGGTCTACGGCCATATCGGCGACAACAATCTGCACTGGAACACGACCCGGCTCGACGACGCCGGCAACGCCGCCATCGACGCGGCGATCTACGCGCCGCTGGCGGAGCTGAACGGGTCCGTCTCGGCCGAGCACGGGATCGGGCTGGAGAAGCGGGGCAAGCTGAAGCTGTCGCGTTCGCCCGAGGAGATCGCCACGATGCGCCTCGTGAAGCGGGCGCTCGATCCGCACAACCGGCTGAACCCCGGCAAGATCTTCTGAGGGTCCTGCGGTGGCGGTCCGGCTGGCCGTGCGCCTGACGCCCCGCGGCGGGCGCGACGCCGCGGAGGGCTGGGCCCGGGACGACAAGGAGCAGCCTTACCTCAGGGCCCGCGTCGCCGCGCCGCCGGTGGACGGCGCCGCCAACGCCGCGCTCGTGACCCTGATCGCCAAGGCGCTCAAGGTCGCCCGGGGCTCGGTCCGCATCGTGTCCGGCGATCAGAGCCGGGTGAAGATCCTGGAGATCGACGGCGCCGGGCAGGCGGATCTCGATCGGGCGTTCGGTCGGCCCGCGTAGGCGGCCTGGTCGGAGGTCGGCGCGGCTCGGCAATCCCGCTCACGAGGGCGAGGCGGTCCGAGCCGGCGTCTCGGAGCCGGCCAGACCCATCCCTCCCCTTCGCGCTCTGATCCTGAGGTGCGGCGGAGCCGGCTCGAAGGAGCCCTCCAGGGACCGCCGCGATCCCTGGAGCCTTCCTTCAAGGCTCCGCTGCGCTCCGGCACCTCAGGGTGAGGTGTCCGAGCTGGAAAGGCCGCGCGGCGTCTCGCGTGCCGATCCGGGCAGGCCCTCAGAACGCGACCTTGTCGCCGCCCTTCAGCGCCAGCATCTCGCGCGCCTCGTCGGGCGACGCGACCGCGAGCCCCAGGCCCTCGATGATCGAGCGCACGCGCCGGACCTGGGCGGCGTTGGTCTCGGCGAGCTTGCCAGGGCCGTCCCAGAGGCTGTCCTCCAGCCCGACGCGGACGTTGCCGCCCATCGCGGCCGCCATGGCGGCGATGTTCATCTGGTTGCGGCCCGCGCCCAGCACCGACCAGCGGTACTGGTCGCCGAACAGCCGGTCGGCGGTGCGCTTCATGTGCATCACGTCGTCGGGATGCGCCCCGATGCCGCCCTGGAGGCCGAACACCGTCTGGATGAACAGCGGCGCCTGCACGAGGCCGCGATCGAAGAAGTATTTCAGATTGTAGAGATGCGCGGTGTCGTAGCACTCGAACTCGAACTTCGTGCCGTTCGGGCCGCAGGTGGTCAGGATATGCTCGATCTGACCGAACGTGTTGCGGAAGATGATGTCCTTGTTGCCGAGATAGTCCCGCTCCCACTGGTGCTTCAGGTCCTTGAAGCGGTCGAGCATGCCGAACAGGCCGAAATTCATCGAGCCGAGATTGAGCGAGGCAACCTCGGGCTTGTAGGTCGCGGCCGGGCGCACCCGCTCCTCGATCGACATGGTCGGCGCGCCGCCGGTGGTGATGTTCACCACGCAGTTGGAGCGCTGCTTGATCACCGGCAGGAACTTGGCGAAGGCCTCCGGCGACTGGTCCGGCTGGCCGTTCTCCGGGTTGCGGGCGTGCAGGTGCACGATGGCGGCACCGGCCTCGGCGGCGCCGATGGCGGCGTCGGCGATCTCCTCGGGGGTCACGGGCAGGTGTGGCGACATGCTGGGCGTGTGGATCGCGCCCGTCACCGCGCAGGTGATGATGACTTTCCGCTGTGAGGCCATGCTCAGTCCTTCTGTGAAGCCTTGTGGGCGCGGAGCGCCGCCAGCCGCGCATCGCGGCGGTTCATGCGGGCGGGCAGATCGGCCGGCGCCTGCCAGTTCGCCAGGATCGTCTCGGTGGCCGGTCCCTCGTACACGGTCGGCGGCGCAGGATCGGCCGCGAGACGCTTATAGAACCCGGTGTAGCGGGCGCAGTAGTCGGCGATTCCGCCCGGCGCGTTCAGCTCGATGGTCTCGAACGGTCCCATGAAGCTCCAGCGCAGCCCGAGCCCGTCCGAGACGGTCTTATCGAGATCCTGCGGCGTCACGTAGCCTTCCGCGGCGAGGCGGAACGCCTCCGCCAGCAGGGCCCCCTGGAGCCGGTTGAGGATGAAGCCCTCGATCTCCTTCAGGACGGTGATCGGGACCTGTCCGATCTCCTCGTACACGGCCCGGGCGCGCACGAGGATCTCAGGGTCGGTCCAGGGCGCGCCGGAGATCTCCACCAGCGGGATCAGGTGCGGCGGGTTCACCGGGTGGCCGATCAGGCAGCGTCCGCGGCCGGGCAGATCCTCCGTGAACAGGGAGCAGCGGATCGCCGAGGAGGAGGACGCGATGACAGCGTCCCGCGGGGCCTGGGCGTCGAGTTCGGCGAAGAGGCTCTGCTTCACGTCGAGCCGCTCGGGCCCGTTCTCCTGCACGAAGGCGACGCCGTCGAGGGCGGCCGCGAGGCTGTCGGCCGCCCGGATGCGACGCGCAGCGGCCACGGGGTCGGGGCAGAGGTCGTTCGCCGCAAGGGTCCGCAGCCCCTCGGCGCAGAGCGGGACCGCGGCCTCGGCGACGCCCGGCGCGGCATCGAACAGGCGCACGTCCCAGCCGGCACGGGCAAAGATCATCGCCCAGGCCCGGCCGATCAGGCCGGCGCCGACGATCGCGACGCTCTCGGTCATGGTGAGACTCCGAAAAACTGGGCGAGGGATTCGGCCCCCGCCCCCATCCTGAGGGGGCGCAGCGAAGCGAAGCCCGCGGCGGCGCCCGCCGGCCGGCCGCGCGATCCCCGGAAGCCTCCTTCGTGGCCGCCGCGCGGCGACTCAGGATGAGGGGGATGGATGGGGCATGCCGGGTGCGAAGAGGGACGTCCGCTCACAGCCACAGCACCTTGCGCCGAAGTTCCTGATCCTCGCGCAGCAGGCGCGACTCGCCCGTCCACTGAACGCTGCCGCGCTCCAGCGCGACGGTGCGATCGGAGAGCGCCAGCGCGAGGTCGAGGTGGTGGTCCACCAGGATGATCGCGATCTCGCGGCGGAGGCGGTCGAAGGCCTCGAACAATTCCTCCGTGACGGCGGGCGACAGGCCCTCGAAGGGCTCGTCGAGGAGCAGGAGCCGGGTATCGCCCGACAGGGCACGGGCCACCGCCACCATCTGCTGTTCGCCGCCGGACAGGCGGGCGGCGTCGACGGTCCAGCGCTCCTTCAGCCGCGGGAAGAACTCGAGGACCCGGTCCTCGTCCCAGTGGATGCCCGCGCCGGTGCGGCGCCGCAGCCGGCCGAGGCCGAGATTCTCGGCAACGCTCATGCCGGCGAACAGCGCCCGCCCCTGCGGCACGTAGCCGATCCCGAGCCGGGCGATCCGGTCCGGCGAGAGCCCGGCAATGTCCCGGGCGGCGAGCACGATCCGGCCGGCGGCCGGCGGCGCGGTGCCGATCAGGGTCTTGAGCAGGGTCGACTTGCCGGCGCCGTTGCGCCCGAGCAGCGCCACCACCTCGCCCTTGCGCACGGTCAGGTTCACGCCGTTGAGGATGTGCGACTTGCCGTAGAAGGTGTCGACGCCCTCCATGGCGAGCAGCGCCTCGGCCTCGGCGGCGCTCGCCCGCGGCTTGGCGGCGATCGCCGCCGTACCCGAGCCGAGATAGACCGCCTGGACCCGGGCATCGTCCCGGGCATCCGCCACGGACCCGTCGACCAGGACGGCGCCGTCGGCCATCACGGTCACCCGGTCGGCCAAGCGGAACACCCGGTCGATGTCGTGCTCGACAAGCAGCACCGGGATGTCGGCCGAGAGCGCCTTGATCAGGTCGCCGACGCGCTCGCGCTCGGCCGCCGCGAGGCCGGCCAGCGGCTCGTCGAGGAGCAGGACGCGCGGGCGCGTGGCTAGGGCGAGGCCCATGTCGAGCAGGCGCTGCCCGCCGTAGGACAGGCTGCCGGCCTCCGCCCGCTCGATGCCGGCGAGGCCGGTCCAGCGCAGCAGCTCGGCGGTGTCGTCGGCGACGTCGCGGATCGCCAGCGCATCGCGCCAGGGGCTGAAATGCGCCGGGTGGCGCGCCTGGACCGCGAGGCGGACATTCTCCTCGACGGAGAGCCCCGGAAACAGGTTGGTGATCTGGAACGAGCGCCCGAGGCCCGCCCGGGTGATCGCGTGCGGCTCCAGCCCGGCGATCTCGCGTCCGTCGAGGCGGATGCTGCCCGCGCTCGGCCGGAACATGCCGGAGAGCAGGTTGAAGGCCGTGGTCTTGCCGGCGCCGTTGGGGCCGATCAGGGCGTGCAGCGTCCGGTCGGCCACCGCGAAGGACACGCCCCGCACCGCCGCCACCGGCCCGAAGCTCTTCTTGACGGCGTCGGCGACCAGCACCGGCCCGTCGGCGCGGCCCTCCGCGATGAAGCGGGCCGGGACGCGCCCCGACGCGCCGGCCCGGCGGGCCGACATGGCGGCGCCCTCGGTGGGCACGCGCCGGAACGGCTTCAGCAGCCGCGCCGCGATGCCGACGAGCCCGTCCGGCGAGAACACGATGAAGGCGACGAAGAGCAGGCCGAAATAGAGGAGCCAGTCGCCGGTGTAGATCGACAGGAATTCCCGGAACAGGATGTAGAACAGCGCGCCGAGCGCCGGCCCGAGGAACGAGCGCATCCCGCCGATCACCACCATGGCGAGCAATTCGCCCGAGAACGCGATGGAGATCGGGTCGGCGGAGGTGAAGCGGTGGCTGTAGGCGGAGAGCGCCCCGGCGAGGCCGGTGATCGTCGCCGAGATCACGAAGGCCGCGAGCTTGTAGCGGTTGGTGGCGTAGCCCAGGAAGCCGGCCCGCTGCTCGTTCTCGCGGATCGCCACCAGCACGGTGCCCATCGGCGAGCGCCGGAAGCGCCAGAGCGCGACCATCACCACGACGGCGATGCCCGACACGGCGGCGTAGTAGGCGCCCGGCTCCTGCAGCACCGACCAGCGGTGGAGGTTGCCGATGCCGTTCTCGCCGCCCGTCAGGTCGGTCCAGCGGAACGCGATGGCGTAGAGCATCGCCGTGAAGGCGAGCGTCAGCAGCGAGAAATAGACGCCCCGCCGCCTGAGGATCAGGCCGCCGGCCGCGAGGGCCGCGAGGGCGGTGATGGCAAGGGCACCGAGGAGGGGCAGCGCCATGTCGCCGGGAACGAGCCGGGTCTGGAGGATCGCCACCGCGTAGGCGCCGATCCCGAACCACGCCCCGTGGCCGAAGGAGGTGAGACCGGTCCAGCCGACCAGGATGTTGAGCCCCAGCACGGCGAGGGCGAAGATCACCACGTCGGTGGCGGTGATCAGCGTCAGGCCGATCGCGTCGAGGGCGAAGGGCAGGACGATGAGGGCGGCGAGCGCCGCCCAGAGCTGGCGGCTCTCGCGCAGGATCAGCCCGCGCCGGGGTACGGCGAGCGGCAGCGGCTCGGCGGTTCCGGACATCGAACGCTCTCCGCTCACTCGAACCGGGCGATGTGCTCGCCGAACAGGCCGCGCGGGCGCAGCAGCAGGACGAGCACCATGAGGGCGTAGACGGCGGCCTCGGTGGCCGGCGGGTAGGCGTAGGCGGTCAAGCCCCGGACGACGCCGACGATCAGCGCGGCGAGCACCACGCCCCAGAAGGAGCCGAGCCCGCCGATCACCACCACCACGAAGGCGAAGGTGAGGATCTCGGCGCCCATGGCGGGCTGTACCCCGGTCACCGGCGCCATCATAGTTCCGGCCAGCGCCGCGAGTCCCACCGCGATGGTCACCACCGCGGTCATGTAGGGCCGCAGCGAGATGCCGAGCGCCGCCACCATGTCGGGATTCTGCACCCCGGCGCGGACCACCCGCCCGAAGCTGGTGCGGGTCAGGAGGAGCCACAGACCGCCGACGCAGGCGAGCGCAACGACGAGGATCGAGAGCCGGTAGCGCGAGTAGATCAGGTCGCCGATGAAGACCTGTCCGCGCAGCCAGAGCGGGATGCCGAACGGCACCGGCGCCGCCCCGAAGGCCATGCGCAGGGCCTGCTCGGCCACCATGGCGAGCCCGAAGGTGAGGAGCAGACCGAGGGTCGGGTCGCCCCGGTAGAAGCGCCGGAGCAGGAAGCGCTCGATCACGAGGCCGAGCGCCGCCACCGCCAGCGGCGAGGCGATGAGGGCGCCGCCGAAGCCGATCGACGGCGTCAGCAGCACGGTCAGGTAGGCGCCGATCGCGTAGAACGCACCGTGGGCGAGGTTCACGATCCCGCCGAGGCTGAAGATCAGCGACAGGCCCAGTGCGATCAGCAGGTACTGGACGCCGATCAGCAGGCCGTTGAGCACCTGCTCCAGGATGAAGACGAGCTGCATGGACGCCTCACGCCGGGAAGGTGCAGGCGTTCTCGTCGCGGGTCGTGGCGAGGAGTTCGAGGCTCTCGCCGGGTCCGGGCAGCGGCCCTGTCGAGGTGAAGATGTCGTAGGGGTTCTTGACCTGATCTGCCGGCAGGGCGGTGATGGCGAACATCTCCTGCATCAGCTCGTGGTCCCAGGGCCGGAAATAGCCCTCGCGGACCTTGGCGATGTCGAATTTTGCGCCCGATTCCAGATGCTCCACGAGCTTGATCGACTCGGTCGATTTCAGCTCGTTCATGGACTGCGCCACGATCTTGAGCGCGGTGTAGTCGCCCCAGCCCTGATTCTCCGGCGGCTTCTTGTACTTGGCCTTGAAGGCGGCGACGAATGTCTTGGCGGAGGGCGAATCGATCAGGTGATGCCAGATCACCGGCCAGGTGCCGAGGAAGTTGCCCGGACCGGCGCCCCAGGCCAGCGCCGTGTCGAAGCCGAAGCCGGCGACCGGGAACGGCAGGCCGAACTCGCTGTACTGCTTGAGGAAGTTGGTGATCTGCGCGCCCGCGAGGTTGCAGATCACCAAGTCCGGCCGGGCCTGGCGAAGCTTCAGCAGGAAGGGCGAGAAGTCGGTGAGCTCGGTGGGGATCAGGTCCTCGCCGACGAGGGTCGCGTCGTTGGCCGCGAAGTACTTCTTGGCCTGCTTCAGGAGATCGTGGCCGAAGGCGTAGTCGGCGGTGAGCGCGTAGACCTTGCGGCCCTTGATCAGGCCCCGGTCGAGCAGAGCCCGCCCGCAGGCGCGCACCATCATGGTGTTCTGCGCTTCGACATGGAACATGAAGCGCTTGCAGTCGGAGCCGCGCAGCGCGTCCGAATTGGCGCCGGTGTTGATGAACAGGATCTTCTCCCGCTGTGCCACCTGGCTGATCGCGAGCGCCGACGCCGAGTTGATCTCGCCGACGAGGCAGGCGACGCGGTCGCGCTGGACCATGCGCTCGGCCTTGGCCGAGGCGGTCTGCGGATTGACGCTGTCCTCCGAGAGCAGCTCCACCTTCCGGCCGGCAATGCCGCCCGCGGCGTTGATCTCCTCGACGGCGAGCTGCGCCGCCTGGACGGCGAACTCGCCGAGCGGCCCGAGGAAGCCCGTGCGCGGGGTCAGATGGCCGATGCGAATCACATCCGACTGGCCCTGAGCCAGGGCCGGGCTCGCGAGCGCCGGTGCGAGGAGGGCCGCGCCGCCGGCTCGCAGAAGGCTGCGGCGAGAGAGAGAATCACCGAACCGATCCGTCATCGTTCCGCTCCCGTGCGTTTCCTCCAGCCGGGCCTTTTAGACGGGCTCTGGCGGCCCTCACCCGAACTGTGATCACAGATCACTAGCGCGATAGTGCCGGTTACGTCTAGTGTCGGCACATGAGTTCCATCTCGGCCCTGGCCGAACTCCCCCAGCTCGAACGGCGGACCCTGTCCGACACCGTCTACGCGGCGCTCGCGGATCTCCTCGCTTCCGGGCGTCTGGCGCCGGGCGACCGGCTGTCGCTTCGGCAGAGCGCGGCGGCGCTCGGGGTCTCGGTGATGCCGGTGCGCGAGGCGGTGAGCCGCTTGGCGGCGGACGGCGTCCTGGAGGTCGCGCCGAACCGGATGATCCGGGTGCCGGTCATGACGGCCGAGGCGTTCCGGGCGCTGGCCGAGACCCGGATCGCCGTCGAGGGGATCGCCGTCGCCAAAGCCGCGGAGCGGCGGACCGAGGCGGACCTCGCCGCGATCCGGCGGGCCGAATCGGCGTTCCGGGCGGAAGCGGAGGCGGCGCAGCCGGATTGCGCCCGGGCGGTTCAGCTCAACCGGGACCTGCACTTCGCGATCTACGGCGCCTGTGGGCTCTTGCCGCTGCAGGAGATCATCACCCGGCTGTGGCTGAAGGCGGGTCCGGTCATCAACCTGGACCTGCGCGCCCATCCCGAGCGGCTGCTCCAGGGCTTCGCGCTGCGGCGTCACGCCGAGGCGCTGGCGGCCATCGAGAAGCGGGACGGCGCCGCGGCCGCGGCCGCCATCGCGGCCGACATCCGCGAGGCCGCCGCGTTCATCATGTCCCGCGGCGAATTGCGGGACGCTCAGGGAGAGGACTGATCATGGATCTCGGGATCGCCGGCCTGCGTGTCGTGGTGACGGCGGGGGCCGCCGGAATCGGGCGCGGCATCGTCGACGCCTTCCTGGAGGAGGGCGCGCGGGTCTTCGCCTGCGACATCGACGCGGAGGCTCTCGCCGGGCTGCCGGAGGCCGTCGGGCGCAGCCGGACCGACGTGGCCGACCGCGGGGCGGTCGCCACGATGATGGATCAGGCGGTCGATTTCCTCGGCGGCCTCGACGTGCTGGTCAACAATGCCGGGATCGCTGGCCCGACCGGTCGCGTGGAGGAGATCGCCCCCGATGAGTGGGACCGGTGCCTGACGGTCTGCCTGACCAGCCAGTTCAACTGCGCGCGCCTCGCGGTGCCGCACCTCCGGCAGAGCGCGAACGCCTCGATCGTCAACCTCTCGTCGGCGGCCGGCAAGTTCGGCTTCGCCCTGCGCAGCCCCTATGCGGCGGCCAAATGGGGCGTCATCGGCTTCACCAAATCGCTGGCGATCGAACTCGGCGGAGTGGGCATCCGGGTGAACGCGATCCTGCCGGGGCTCGTCGCGGGTGACCGCCAGCGCCGGGTGCTCGAATCCAAGGCCCAGCAGCAGGGAACGAGCTTCGCCGAGATGGAGGCGCGCGCCTTCTCGTTCGTCTCCGTCAAGGAATACGTCACCGCCCGGCAGCTCGCCGATCAGATCCTGCTGCTCTGCTCGCCGCGCGGCCGGACGATCTCGGGCCAAGCCATC
Source organism: uncultured Methylobacterium sp. (assembly GCA_963990595.1). Lineage (GTDB taxonomy): Bacteria > Pseudomonadota > Alphaproteobacteria > Rhizobiales > Beijerinckiaceae > Methylobacterium. The sequence continues at coordinate 43,330 of CAXDNE010000002.1, read as the reverse complement.
GCCATCGACGGTGACACGCGGATGCTGTCCTGAAAGCAACTCCCCGTGGATTACGCTGCGGAGCGTGTCGCGGCAGAGTAGGTAAGTTCGAACGGGGCGCGGCCGGACGCCGAGAGGCGCGGGCCGCAATGCCCGTAGAGAAGGCCGGAGCCCGTCCGCAGCGGCGGCCCGGGGGAGCGAGGAACCGACCATGAGCGACAAACGCCGGATCACCCCCGCCGACCTGCGTTCGAAGGCCTGGTTCGACAATCCGCACAACCCGGGCATGACCGCGCTCTACCTCGAGCGCTACCTGAACTACGGGCTGACGCCCGAGGAGCTGCGCTCCGGCAAGCCGCTGATCGGCATCGCCCAGACCGGCTCGGACCTGTCGCCCTGCAACCGCCACCATCTGGAACTCGCCAAGCGGGTGCGCGAGGGCATCACGGCGGCCGGCGGGGTCGCGTTCGAGTTTCCCTGCCACCCGATCCAGGAGACGGGTAAGCGGCCAACCGCGTCGCTCGATCGCAACCTCGCCTACCTGTCGCTGGTCGAGGTCCTGTACGGCTACCCGCTCGACGGGGTCGTGCTGCTCACCGGCTGCGACAAGACCATGCCGGCCTGCCTGATGGCGGCCGCGACGGTGAACATCCCGGCGATCTCGCTGAATGTCGGGCCGATGCTCAACGGCTACTTCCACAAGGAACTGACCGGCTCGGGCACGATCGTCTGGAAGGCCCGCGAACGCCACGCGGCGGGCGACATCGACTACCAGCAATTCATGGACATCGTCGGTTCGTCGGCGCCCTCCACCGGCCACTGCAACACGATGGGCACGGCCTCGACGATGAATGCCCTGGCCGAGGCGCTCGGCCTCGCCCTGCCGGGCTCCGCGGCGATCCCGGCACCCTACCGGGAGCGCGGACAGGCGGCCTACGCCACCGGCCAGCGGATCGTCGAGATGGTCTGGGAGGACCTCAAACCCTCCGACATCCTCACCCGCGAGGCCTTCGAGAACGCCATCGTGGCCAATGCCGCGATCGGCGGCTCGACCAACGCGCCGATCCACATCAACGCCATCGCCAAGCATATCGGCGTGCCGCTGACCTGCGACGACTGGGAGCGGATCGGGTTCGAGATCCCGCTGCTGGTGGACGTGCAGCCCGCCGGGCGCTGGCTCGGCGAGGAGTATTTTCGCGCCGGCGGCCTGCCGGCCGTCTTCGCGGAGCTGATCGATGCCGGGAAGGTTCACGCGGGAGCGCTGACCTGCAACGGCCGCACCGTCGGCGAGAATTACAGCGGCCGGCACAGCTGGAACCGCGACGTGATCCGGGCCTACGCGGCGCCGCTCATGGAGCGCGCGGGCTTCCTCAACCTCAAGGGCAGCCTGTTCGACTCGGCGATCATGAAGACCTGCGTGATCTCCGAGGAATTCGCGGCGCGCTACCTGCGCAACCCCGCCGACCCGATGGCCTTCGAGGGCCGGGTGGTCGTGTTCGACGGGCCGGAGGATTATCACACCCGGATCGACGATCCGGCCCTCGACATCGACGAGACCACCATCCTGATCATGCGCGGCGCGGGGCCGATCGGCTATCCCGGCGCCGCCGAGGTGGTGAACATGCAGCCGCCCGGCGCCCTGATCCGGCGCGGCGTGACGTCCCTGCCCTGCATCGGCGACGGGCGCCAATCCGGCACCTCCGGCACCCCCGCCATCCTCAACGCCTCGCCCGAGGCCGCCGCGGGCGGCGGCTTGGCGCTGCTGCAGACCGGCGACCGCATCCGCATCGATCTCAACCGCCGGAGCGCCGACATCCTGCTCGCGCCCGAGGAGCTGGCGCGGCGGCGAGCGGATCTGGATTCGCGCGGCGGCTACCCCTACCCGGCCACCCAGACGCCCTGGCAGGAGATCTACCGCGATCAGGTGGACCAGCTCGACCAGGGCATGGTGCTGAAGGGTGCGGTGAAGTTCCAGAAGGTCGCGCAGACCTCGGGCGTGCCGCGGGACAACCACTGAGGCCTCCTCCTTCCGCGCCGGAATCGCGCAGCCCGCGCAAGGCGATTTCCGAACGGCTGAATTTTGAATACAATCCCCGTTCGGTGGTCACGGACCACCGCGGGAGGATGCGGACGTGACGGGAACGAAGGCGCAGATCGCGACGGCGTCGCGCGCGGCGGCGCGCCTGGATGCCGGGCTGGCGCGCAGGCTGGCCGAACAGCTGCAGGGGGAAGCGCGCTTCGACGCCTTCACCCGCGGCCGCTACAGCACCGACGCGTCGATCTACCAGATCATGCCGGCCGGCGTGGTCCTGCCGCGCACGGCCGCCGACATCGCCGCCACCCTGCGGATCGCCGCCGAGCACGGCGTGCCGGTGATCCTGCGCGGCGGCGGCACGTCGCAGAACGGCCAGCCGATCGGCTCAGGGCTGGTGGTCGATTGCGCGCGCCATTTCAACGGCGTTCTGGCCTACGATCCCGAGGCCGGCACGATCACGGTCGAGCCCGGCATGGTGCTCGAGCGGCTGAACACCCGGGTGAAGGCCGACGGCTGGTTCTTCCCCGTCGAGCCCTCGACCGCGACCCGCTGCACCATCGGCGGCATGGCGGGCAACAATTCCTGCGGCGCCCGCTCCCTGCGCTACGGCAAGATGAGCGACAACGTCCTCGCCCTCGAGGCGCTGTTCCACGACGGGGAGGCCTTCGGCTTCGGCCTGGCCGGCGACGCGCTGTCCGGCGTCACGGGATCGGGCCGCGCCGAATCCCTCGCCGCGCGCATGTTCGCCCTCGCCGAGACCCACCGCGACGACATCGAGGCGCGCTACCCGAAGGTGCAGCGCCGCGTGGGCGGCTACAATCTCGACGCGCTGATCGAGGCGCGGCCCAATCTCGCGCATCTGCTGGTCGGGTCCGAGGGCACGCTCGCCGCCACCACGGCGGTGACCCTGAAGCTCTCGCGGCTGCCGGCGCACCGGGTGATGGGCGTCTGCCATTTCCCGTCCTTCCGGGACGCCATGGAGACCACCCGGCACATCGTGGCCCTGGATCCGGTGGCGGTCGAGCTGGTGGACAACAACGTGCTGGTGCTCGGCGCCGACATCCCGCTGTTCCGGACGACGCTCGCCGACATCACCCGCGGCACGCCGAACTGCCTGCTGCTCACGGAATTCGCCGGCGACGACCTCGCGGCCCTGAAGCGCGACCTGAAACGCCTCGGCGCCTGCATGGCCGACCACGGCTTCCCCGACGCCGTCGTCGAGGTGGTGGAGCCCGCCCGCCAGAAAGCGGTCTGGGAGGTCCGGGAGGCCTGCCTCAACATCATGATGTCGATGAAGGGCGATGCGAAGCCCGTCTCGTTCATCGAGGATTGCGCGGTGCCGCTGGAGCACCTCGCCGACTACACCGACGCGGTCACCGAGGTCTTCACCAAGCACGGCACCCGCGGCACGTGGTACGCGCACGCCTCGGTGGGCTGCCTCCACGTCCGCCCGATCCTCAACATGAAGGACGGGGGTGACACGCGCCGGATGCGGGCGATCGCGGAGGAGACCTCCGAACTCGTGCGCCGCTACAAGGGCTCGTATTCCGGCGAGCACGGGGACGGGATCTCGCGCTCGGAATACATCGCGCCCCTGTTCGGCCCGGTCCTGACCCGCGCCTTCGAGGCCGTGAAGGACGCGTTCGACCCCGAGAACCGGCTCAATCCCGGGAAGATCGTCCGGCCGCTGACCATGGACGACCGGTCCCTGTTCCGGTTCAAGCCGGACTACGCGGTGACGCAGCCGACGAAGACGGCCCTCGACTGGTCGGACTGGGGCGGCTTCGGCGCGGCCGTGGAGATGTGCAACAACAACGGCACCTGCCGGAAGCTCGCCGGCGGGGCGATGTGCCCCTCCTATCGGGCGACCCGGGAGGAGCAGCATCTCACCCGCGGCCGCGCCAATTCCCTCCGGCTCGCCATCTCGGGCCAGCTCGGCAAGGATGCGTTCACCAGCCCGGAGATGAAGCGCACCCTCGATCTCTGCGTCTCCTGCAAGGCCTGCCGCCGGGAATGCCCCACCGGCGTCGACATGGCTAAGATGAAGATCGAGTTCCTGCACCATTACCATGCCCGCCACGGATTGCCGCTCCGCGAGCGGCTGATCGCGCAGATGCCGCTCTATGCCGGGATCGCCGCGAAGCTCGCGCCGCTGCTCAATCTGCGCGACCGGCACCCGGCTCTGGCGAACCTGTCGGAGCGGGTGGCCGGCCTCTCGGCGCGGCGCTCCCTGCCGCGCTGGCGCCGGCCCTGGAGCGAGCAGGGCGAGGCCGCCCATCCGGGGGATGTCGGGGGCGACTTCCGCGACATCATCCTGTTCGGCGACACCTTCAACCGCGCCTTCGAGCGCGAGAACCTGGAAGCGGCCGAGCGCGTGCTGCGGGCCGCCGGCTATCGGCTGCACCGCGTGTACCCGACCCGCGGACGCCGCCCTCTCTGCTGCGGCCGGACATGGCTCGCCTCCGGTCAGACGGACCGGGCGCGGCAGGAGGCGCGGCGGACCCTCGACACGCTGCTCCCCTTCCTCCGCGCCGGCGCTCGGGTGGTCGGGCTGGAGCCGTCCTGCCTGCTCACCTTCCGGGACGAGTTCGCGTCCCTGCTGCCCGGGGCCGACGCCGCCCTGCTGGCCCGGCAATCGGTCCTGTTCGAGGAATTGCTGGCCGCCGATCTCGCCGCGGGGCGGATCGAGCTCCCGCTCGCGCATCAGGGCGGCCGGGTCGCCCATCTGCACGGTCACTGTCACCAGAAATCCTTCGGCCTCATGGGTTCCGTCGAGACCGTCCTGCGCGCGGTGCCCGGCCTCGACGTGCGGGTGATCGAGTCGAGCTGCTGCGGCATGGCCGGGGCCTTCGGGTATCGACCCGAATCAATCGACACGTCCTTCGCCATGGCGGAGCTGTCGCTGTTCCCGGCCCTGCGCGCCGCCGCCCCCGGGGATCTCGTCGTGGCCGATGGCACGAGCTGCCGTCATCAGATTCACGACGGCCTCGGCATCCGGGCAGAACATGTGGCTCGCGTTCTCGATCAAGCCCTCGTGCCTCGACACTGAATTGCCGGGCACCTACACATGGGTGACAGGTTGCTTTGACCTGCGTGTGTCGGGGGACCATGAACAAGATCGAACCCGGGATCGGTATCAGCCGCCGCTATCTTCACGACGAGGTCGCGGAGCGGATGCGCGAGCTGATCCGGTCCGGCGAGATGGAGCCGAAGGCGCGGATCAACGAGAGCGAGCTGACCGAGCGTTTCGGCATCTCGCGCACGCCGTTGCGGGAGGCCATCAAGATCCTGGCCACGGAAGGGCTGCTCGAGCTCCTTCCGAACCGCGGCGCGCGCGTGGCGAGCATCTCGGATACCGAGCTCGAGGAGATGATGGAGGTGATCGCCGGCCTGGAGGCGACGGCCGGGGATCTGGCGTGCCGCACGATCAGCGACGCCGAGATCGACGCCATCGCGGCCGATCATGCGGTGATGGTCGCGGCGTGGAAGGCGGGCGACGAGGGCGGCTACTTCAGTCACAATCGCCGGATCCACGAAGCCATCATGGCGGCGAGCCGCAACACGATCCTGGCGAACATCTACGAGAGCCTGTCGGGCCGCATCCAGAGATCGCGCTACTCGGCCCATCAGACGCCCGATCAGTGGGCCCGCGCCGTGGCCGAACACGAACGGATGATCGAGCTGCTGCGAGCCCGTGACGGCGGGGCGCTCGCCACCCTGATGCGCGAGCATATCCGCGGCAAGAAGACGGTGATCGCCGCCAATTACGGCACGGTCGAGCCGGCCTGACCGCCCCGGCGCGTCACGCCGCGCTCGGGGCCCGCAGACCCGCGACGAGGTCGGTGAAACGGTCGCCCTGCACGATCACATGGCTGCGCAAGGCCTCGGCGGCGCCCTTCTCGTCGCCGGCGACGATCGCCGCGACGATCGCCTCGTGCTCGGCGAGCGATTGCGGCAGGCGCTGACGCACCCGCAATTGCAGGCGGCGATACGGCGCCAGCCGGCGGTGCAGCGACAGCGCCTGGTCGGCCAGAAAGGCGTTGTGGCTCGCTCTGTAGACGACGGTGTGGAACACGTAGTTCTCGGCGTAATACGCCTCGGTATCCTCGGTCGCCAGAGCAGCGCGGCAGCCCTCCAGGGCCGCGCGCAGGGCGACGGCGTCCTCGGGCAGGAGACGCCGCGCCGCGAGCCGGCCGCAGGCAGCCTCGATCTCCGCCATGGCCTCGAACATGGCGAGCAGCAGGTGCGGCTCGGGCGCGCTGACGATCGCGCCGCGTCGCGGCTTCGTCTGCACGAGACCGGTCACCGCCAGTTGCAGCAGAGCCTCTCGGATCGGCGTCCGCGAGACGCCGAACCGCGCTGCGAGCTGTGCCTCGTCGAGGCGTGAGCCGAGCGCGAGTTCGCCGGAGACGATCTCGTCCTCGATCCGCTGCCGCAGCCGCTGAGCGTGGCTCATCCTCCGATGTCCCCTTCCCGCCGCACACCGTGTGCCCGGCCGTTCGGCTCTGGCACGCGGGCGGCTCGCGTAAACATTATGCGCAAGCATTGACAAAATATACAAGGCAGTCATTCATGCATACAAAGAAACCGCGCAATATTGCGCTGCACAATATTTTGCCGCCCTGTGTGCGGCGCGGGAGAGCACAATGACGTTAACTCGGCGCTCGCTGGTCGCAGCCACGCTCGCGGCACCGGTCATCTTGAAATTCGGCCTCGGTGCGGCCCGGGCGGCCACGACGCTGAAGCTCTCGCATCAATTTCCCGGCGGCACGATCGAGGAAGGCGATTTCCGCGACCGGATGTGCCGGAAGTTCGCCAAGACGGTGGGCGAGCGCTCGAAGGGCGCTCTGGACGTCCAGGTCTATCCCGGCTCCTCGCTGATGAAGACGAACGCCCAGTTCGGCGCCATGCGCAAGGGCGCCCTCGACATGTCGCTCTACCCGAGCCCCTACGCGGGCGGCGAGGTCCCGGAGCTGAACATCGGCCTGATGCCGGCGCTCGTGACCTCCTACGCGCAGGCGGTGGCGTGGAAGGCCGCCCCGGTCGGCCGGAAGCTCACCGAGATCCTCGATGCCAAGGGCATCATCCTGGTCTCCTGGGTCTGGCAGGCCGGCGGCGTCGCGAGCCGGGAACGGCCGCTGATCGCGCCGGCCGACGCCAAGGGCATGAAGGTCCGCGGCGGCTCGCGCGAGATGGACATGATGATGAAGGAGGCCGGCGCCGCGACCCTGTCGATCCCGTCGAACGAATCCTACGCGGCGATGCAGACCGGCGCCTGCGATGCGGTGATCACCTCGTCCACCAGCCTGATCTCGTTCCGGCTGGAGGAGCTCTCGAAGGCCCTGACCTCCGGCCGGGAGCGGTCCTACTGGTTCATGCTCGAGCCGATCATGATGTCCAAGATCGTGTTCTCGGGGCTGCCCAAGGATCAGCAGGACCTGATCATGTCGGTGGGTGCCGAGCTCGAATCCTTCGGGCAGGCCGGCGCCAAGGAGGACGACACCCGCGTCGAGGAGATCTTCTCCAAGGCCGGCGCCAAGGTCTCGCAGCTTGACGAGAAGTCCCTCGGTCAGTGGCGCGAGCTGGCCCGGAACACCGCCTGGAAGGACTATGCCGGGCGCAACGCCAACTGCGCGGAGCTGCTGAAGCTCGCGGAGCAGGTCGCGTGAGCCACGGCTTCGACGCGGCGACCGCGGGGCCGGAGGCGCGCGCCGCCGACGAGCCGCGCCTGCCGGGCCTTCTCGGCGCCTTCGACCGGATCATGCGTCTGGTGAACCGGGTGATCCTGGCGCTGGGCGGCCTGTGCCTCGTGGCCGCCTGCCTCGTGCTGAGCCACAGCGTCGTGGTCCGCTATCTCCTGAAGCAGCCGACGGAGTGGCAGGACGAGATGGCGGTCTTCCTGATCATCGGGGCCACCTTCCTGTCGGCCGCCGGCGTTCAGGCCAAGCGCGGCCACGTGGCCATCGAGGCGGTGACCGGCCTCCTGCCGCCGGCCGCCAACCGGGTCCGGCTGCTGCTGGCCGACGTCATCAGCCTCGTCTTCTGCCTGTTCTTCGCCTGGAAGAGCTGGTCGCTCGACCACGAGGCCTGGGTCGACGGCCAGATCTCGCAATCGACCTGGGGGCCGCCGCTCTGGATCCCCTACACGCTCATGTCCGTCGGCATGAGCCTGCTCTGCCTGCAATTCGCCCTTCAGATCGCCGAGGCGCTCGCCTACGGCCCACGCGCCGCCGGCTGGGCCAAGCCCAAGATCGGATTGGGCGCCGACGTGAACAAAGACATGAACAACGCGCCGAACATCGCACCCCGAGGGCCGGACCCGCTGGGCCAGACCGTCACCGCGAAGGTTGAGCGATGAGCACGGCGGCGATCGGCTTCCTCTACGCGGGCGCCACCCTGGGCGCGATGCTGTCCGGCATTCCCATCGCGTTCGCGCTGGGCTTCGTGGCGCTGGCCTTCATGGTGGCGTTCATGCCGGGCGCCTCCCTCGATACGGTGGCGCAGAACGTCTATGAGGAGATGGCCTCGATCACCCTGCTGTCGATCCCGCTCTTCATCCTGAAGGGCGCGGCGATCGGCCGGTCCCGGGCGGGCCAGGATCTCTACTCGGCCATGCACGCCTGGATGCACCGCATCCCCGGCGGCCTCGGCATCGCCAACGTGTTCGCCTGCGCGCTGTTCGCCGCCATGGCGGGCTCGAGCCCGGCCACCTGCTCGGCGATCGGCTCGGCCGGCATCCCGGAGATGCGCAAGCGCGGCTACTCGCCGGGCTTCGCCGCCGGGATCATCGCGGCCGGGGGCACGCTGGGAATCCTGCTGCCGCCCTCGATCACGATGATCCTGTACGCGGTCGCCGCCGAGCAATCGCTGGGACGGCTGTTCCTTGCCGGGATCGGCCCGGGGCTGCTCCTCGTCTCCCTGTTCGCCGCGTGGTCGATGGTGCGGTTCCGCTCCGAATACGCGACCGCGAAGGCGGCCCTGGAGCGGGGCGGTCCGGCCTCGCCGATCCTGGCCGACGAGCAGTACAGCATGGCGCAGCGCTTCTCGACGCTGCCGCGGGTGCTGCCCTTCGTGGTCCTGCTCACCGGCGTGATGGTGGCCCTCTACGGCGGCTACGCGACGCCGTCCGAGACCGCCGGCCTCGGCGGGTTGCTGGCGCTCGCGCTCATCGCGGCGATCTACGGCGTGTGGCGGTTCCGGGACGTCAGCCCGATCCTGACTGCGACGCTGCGGGAATCGACCATGCTGATGCTGATCATCGGCATGTCGCTGCTCTACGCCTACGTGATGAGCTACCTGCACATCTCACAATCGGCCGCGCAGGCGATCGTGGCGATGCAGCTCTCGCCCTGGGTCCTGCTTGTGACGATCCTGGCGCTGGTGATCGTCCTGGGCTTCTTCCTGCCCCCGGTCTCGATCATCCTGATGACCGCGCCGATCATCCTGCCGCCGCTGAAGGCTGCCGGCTTCGACCTCGTCTGGTTCGGCGTGGTGATGACCATCACCATGGAGATGGGCCTGATCCACCCGCCGGTAGGCCTCAACATCTTCGTCATCAAGAACATCGCCCCCGACATCCCGCTGTCCGACATCATCTGGGGCACCCTGCCCTTCGTGCTGCTGATGGCGGTGGCGATCCTGATCCTGTGCCTCGTCCCGGGGATCGCCATGTGGCTGCCCGACTGGCTGCTCGCAACGACACGGTAGGCGCGCCTTCGAGAGAGGCGGCGCGGGTTCATCCGCTGCGTCGCCATCGGAAACAGACCGTTTGACCGACAAGCGTCTGCCCCCTTGGCGATCCCGGGCCTGCCCGGGATCGCTCAAGCTTGCGGGGCGGGTCAGAGGGTGGCGCGGACGGCACCGCGATGCCGGCGCCTGAGCCACCTCGACCCGCCGCGGTAGCGCCCGCGGCCGCGAAGCCTTATCCCGCCCCGGCCACGTCCCCGAATCCGCGACGCCGCTTCGCCGCTGCGCGCGCATGCGCCGTCTCGGCGTCCGGTCTCTCAGGAACAGCCATGAGCCTCGAATCCGTCCGGGCCTTCTTCGCCGAGAAGGCGCCCGACATCGCGGTCCTCGAACTCGCGACGCGGACCGCGACCGTGGCGGAGGCCGCGGCAGCCCACGGCGTCATCCCGGCGCAGATCGCCAAGACCCTGTCGATCCTGATCGGCGCGCAGGTCGCCCTGGTGGTGGCCCGCGGCGATGCGCGGCTCGACAACCGCAAGGCCAGATCGGTGTTCGGCGCAAAGGTCAGGATGCTCGATCTCGACGCGGTCGAGGCGGCCACCGGTCATCCGGTCGGCGGGGTCTGCCCGTTCGGGCTGATCGCGCCGCTGCCGGTCTACTGCGACGTGTCGCTCAAGGCCTTCGACGAGGTCGTGCCGGCCGCCGGCAGCACCCACAGCGCGGTCCGCATCCCGCCCGCGCGCATGGCCGAGCTGACGGACGCGATCTGGGTCGATGTCTGCCTGGAGCCGGGCTGAGCGCCGCGCTCAGCGCCCGGTCCATTCGGGGGTGCGCTTGCCGAGGAAGGCCTCCATCCCCTCGCGGAAATCCTGGCTCATGTAGCACATGAGGATCAGGTCATCGCCGGGATGCGACGCCCCCTCGGCGGGAGCCTCCTCTTCGGCGAGGCGCCGCAGCCCTTCCTTGGTCGCCTGCATGGTCAGCGGCGCATGGGTCGCGAGCAGCTGCGCCAGGGTATCGGCCCGGGCGGTCAGCGCCGCGCGATCCTCCACGACCTCGCCGACCAGCCCGATCGACAGCGCCTCCGCGGCGCCGACCAAGCGGGCGGTGAAGATGATGTCCTTGACCCGCGCCGGGCCGATCAGGCCGGAGAGCCGCTTCAGATTCCCCTGGCTCAGGCAATTGCCGAGCGTGCGGGCGATCGGGAAGCCGAACCGGGCGTCGCGCGTGGCGACGCGTAGGTCGCAGGCCGCCGCGATGGCCGCACCGCCGCCCGTGCAGGCGCCGGCGATCGCCGCGATGGTGGGCACCCGCAACCGCTCCAGGGCACCGAGCACCCGGTCCATGAACCGCTCGTAGCCGAGCGCGTCCTCGGCGGTCTTGAAGCTGCGGAACTGGGCGATGTCGGTCCCGGCCGCAAAGGCCTTGTCGCCCGCGCCCGTGATGATCAGCGCCTTGACGGCCGGGTTCTCGGCGATCGCCTCGCAGCAGGTGATCAGGCCTTGATACATCGCGAAGGTGAGCGCGTTGCGCGCCTGGGGCCGGTTGAGGACGATCCGGGCGATACCGGCCTCGTCCGTCGTGAACAGCAGCTCGTCGGTGGCGGGCTGGGCACTCATCGCAGCGTCTCCGGAGGCGGGTTCAGGCCAGGGTCTCGCGGACCACGCCCCGCGCGATCAGACCGTCGATGGCGTCGGCTGAGTAGCCGGCCTCCGCCAGGATCGCCCGGGAATGCTCGCCGAGCAACGGGGCCGGCCCGTGGACCCGGCCGGGCGTGTCCGAGAACTTCACCGGCAGGCCGAGGGTCTTCATCGTCCCGACCCGCGGATGCGCGACCTCGACCACCATCTCGCGGGCCAGAGTCTGCGGGTCCCGGTGCATGGCGTTCACGTCGAGCACGGGCCCGGCCGGGACGCCGCCGGCCTCGAGCCGCGCGAGCCACTCCGCGGAACTCTGCGCCCGGAAGATCGGGGCGAGCGTCGCGGCGAGTTCCTGCCGGTTGGCCATCCGGTCGCGGTTGTGGGCGTAGCGCGGATCCTCGGCGAGCGCCTCCGCGCCGATCGCCGTGAGGAGGCGCAGCCAATTGGTCTGGTTGGCCGCCCCGATGGTGATCCAGCCATCGGCGGTCTCGAAGGCCTCGTAGGGCGCGTTCAGCGGATGGGCCGAGCCCATCGGCCCGGGCGCGACGCCGGTCGCCATGGCGATGGCCGATTGCCAGTAGGTGTGGGTGATCCCGGCCTCGAACAGCGACGTGTCGACCGCCTGTCCCTTCCCGGTCCGGAGCCGGTTCGAATAGGCCGCGAGCACGCCCATGGCGGCGAGGATCCCGGCGGTGATGTCGGTCACCGGCGGCCCGCACTTCATGGGCGGCTGGCCCGGCCCCGCCCCGGTCACCGACATGAGGCCGCTCATGCCCTGGGCGACGAGGTCGAACCCGGCCCGGTCGGCATAGGGTCCGGTGCGACCGAAACCCGAGAGCGAGCAGTAGACCAGCGCGGGGAATTCCTCGCGCAGGGTCTCGTAGCCGATCCCGAGACGCTCCATCGTGCCGCCCCGGTAATTCTCGATCAGCGCGTCCGCCCCCTTGAGCAGGCGGCGCAGCACCGCGATGCCGTCCGGGTCCTTCAGGTCGAGGCTGATCCCGCGCTTGCCGCGGTTCATCATCATGTAGGCGGCGCTCTCGCCCTCCAGGGCGGGCGGGACGGTGCGACGGGTGTCGTCGCCGTCCATCTTCTCGACCTTGATCACCTCCGCGCCCATGTCGGCGAGCATCAGCCCGCAGACCGGACCGGCCATGATGTGCGCGAGTTCGATCACCCGCATGCCGGCGAGGGGGCCGGACCGCCCCGTCTGTGCCGCCATGGCGGAGCTACTCCCCGGCCGCGACGGTGGCGACCGGACCGGCGGGCCCGGCGGCGGGCTCCACGAATTCCCGCTCCGGGTGCATCGTGAAGGCGAGGGCCGCCCCGAGCAGACACAGGCCGATCGAGCCGATGAACGGGAGCGTCCAGCTGCCCGTCAGATCGACGATGAGCCCGAAGACGATGGGCGAGACGATCGCCGCCACGGCCGAACCGGTATTCATGAGGCCGCTGGCCGTGCCGGCGAATTTCGGTGCGATGTCCATGGGCACGGACCAGATCGGCCCGATGACCAGCTCGGAGAAGAAGAAGCCGGAGGACAGGAGCAGGGCCACGAGGGTGAGGTCGCGCGTCATGAACACCCCGGCGAGGCTCGCGGCCGCGCCCAGGAAGCCCACCACGATGACCGAGAGCCGGGCCAGCTTCACCTTGCCGGTGCGGTGCAGGATCCAGTCGCTCATCATGCCGCCGACCGTGTCGCCGACAACGCCGGCGAAGAAGACGCCCGACGCGAACAGCGCCGAGTTCTTCAGGTCGAGGCTGTAGTTCTCCTTGAAGAAGCTCGGCAGCCAGCCCAGGAACAGCCACAGGGTCCAACCGTAGCAGAAATAGGTGATCGTGACCGGCAGCATGCGCCGGGTCAGCGCGCCCCACGGCACGGTCTGCTTCGCGCCGACCTTGCGCGGCGGCGGCAGCACGTCGAGTTCTTCGCGGGTGATCGTCGGATGCTCGGACGGATCATCGCGGAAATACAGGTACCAGATCACGACCCAGATGAAGCTCGCGGCGCCGAGGATCACGAAGCTGGTGCGCCAGCCGAAATGGTAGATCAGGAAGGCGACGATCGGCGGCGCCACCGCATTGCCCAGGCGGCTGAAGGCGTGCGTGATCCCCTGGGCGAAGCCGCGCTTTCCGGGCGCCGTCCAGTTCTGCATGGCGCGGGTGGCGGTCGGGAAGGTCGCGCCCTCGCCGAAACCGAGCAGGACCCGGGCCATGAACAGGCTGACGAGGCCGCCCACGAGTCCGGTGAGGATGGTCGCGGTGGCCCAGATGACGCCGCAGGCCAGCAAGGTGCGCCGGGCGCCGAACTTGTCGCCCACCGAGCCGCCGATCACCTGGAAGATCGCGTAAGGATACGCGAAGGCCGAGAGGATGAGACCGAAATCGGTCTTCGACATGCCGAATTCGCGGATGATCTCCGCGCCGGCCGTAGCGATGTTCACGCGGTCCAGATACGTGATGAAATACATCACGCAGAGCAAGCCGAGCACGCCATTGGTGGCGCTCAAGCGCTTCAACATCGACCTTCCTCCACCCATGGGCGCCGCAGCCCGCGGTCGCCGGGCGCCTCGACCGCAGGGCCGGACGCTCTCTTGTAATGCATTATTCAAACGTCTTACGCGGCGGAACGCAACCGCGCAAATGCGTCCTACGCGCGAATCAGCACATTAACTGCAACTGAGAACGGGGGCGCCGAGGCCCCCGTTCCAGATCGGTCACCGGCCGCGCGGGGCGCTCCGGGATCAGATTGCCGCCGGCCGAAGCTGCCCGGCCTCCGCCTCGGTGGCGGAGCCCAGCGCCTTGCCGCGCGGTCCCACCCAGCTGCCGACCCACTTGCGCTGCCAGAGGGCCAGGCAGCCCAGCACGAGCGCGGTGAACGCGGCATAGCCGATGAAGCCCGCCGAGAACGACCCGGTATACTGCTTCGACAGACCCATGACGTTCGGCAGGATCGCGCCGCCGAGCGCGCCGATCTCGCCGATCATGGAGCCGGCCACCGCGGTGTTGCTGGGCCAGCGCAGGGGCACCAGCTGGAACAGCGCGCCGTTGCCGGCGCCGAGCGCCGCGAAGCAGAGCATGAACAGGATCGTGGTGAGCGCCAGCGAGGGCGTCGCCGTCAGGGACAGGAAGGTCGCGATCGCCGCGAGCAGGACCACCGACAGGACCGCGATCCCGCCCATCCGGTCGGCGAAATAGCCGCCGACGATCCGGATGCCCGATCCCATGAAGGCCGCCAGCATGGTCAGGCGCCCGGCCTCGACCTTGGTCACGGCGAACTGCTCGTAGAAGAAGGTCGGCAGGAAGTTCGACAGGCCGACGAACCCGCCGAAGGTGATGACGTAGATCAGCGAGAACGCCCAGCCGTCCTTCGTGAACAGGCAGGAGATGTGCTCCTTGAAGGACTGGTGCTCACAGTCCGGCGGCTCCTTGGCCAGCACGATCATGATCGCGAGCGGCAGCAGCATCACCACGCCCGCGAAGGCGTAGGTCGTCTGCCAGCCATAGGCCTGCGCCAGCGGCGGAGCGAACAGCACGGCCAGCACGGTGCCGGAATTGCCGGCGCCGGCGATCCCCATGGCGAGGCCCTTGTGCTCCGGCGGGAACCAGCCCGAGCCCAGCGACAGCGCGACGCCGAAAGAGGCGCCGGCGATGCCGAGCAGCACGCCCATGGCGAGCACGTCGGTATAGGACGAGACGCAGAGATAGCCGTAGGCCATCGCCAGGATGATCACGCTCATCTCGGTGATCGCGGCGTTCTTGCGGCCGATATACTGAGCCAGGACGCCGAGCGGGAAGCGCATCAGCGCGCCCGCGAGGATCGGCAGGGAGATCATGAAGCCGGTCTGCGCCGGCGTGAGCTTGTAGGTCTCGGTGATGAACGGACCCATCGCGCCGTTCAGGACCCAGATGGCGAAGCAGAAATCGAAGTACAGGAACGCAGCAAACAGCGTCGGGGGGTGACCCGACTTCATCACCGTCTTGAAGCTGGCCATAGCTGGTGCTCGTCTAAAGTGGGCGAACCGCCACGCGGTCGCTCATGCCGGGGATCCGGACTCACACCGTCCGCTGTCTGGAGCGCCGTTGCTCCGCCGCCGCAGCAGGCGCGGCGTCGTTCGGCAATGCAGCAAGCGTGCCAGGGCCGAGCCCACATGGGTCCCGACCCGCGCGGAGAACTGGCGCCCGGAGGCCACGCGGCGGCGCGCCGGACGGTGCCGTCGATCGAGGCAAGGGTGCCGGGCAAACGGGCGCCGCCAGGTCCCGCTTCAATCCGTTGAGGCACGACGGCAACACCGGGCGGGAGAAAGTTGTCGCCGCGCCCTGGAAGTGCCCCGATAACGGTACCGCAACTTGGCGGTCCCGCGCGATATTTGCTAAGCCCCGGACTGAGCTGAGCCGCGACTTCGTGCAGGCCCGCTCGATCGCGCGCCGTCGCAGAATCCGGTGTCGCCATCCAGGGAAATTCGTACCATGTCCGCCCCGATCCGCCGCCTCCTCCTGGCCGGCTTTACCGTCCTCGCGCTCGCCTCGAGCGCTCATGCCCAGAGCCGCGGTCCCGCCGGCGATGCGGGGACCGACGGGTTCGGCGATGACGGGCAGCTCTACCAGGATCAGAACGGTGCGCTCTATGTCCGGCGCGGCGGTCGTTACCTGCCCTACACGGGCCGCGCCAACATCGTCCGCCCGGCCCCGTCCGCGGCGGTCGCGCCGCCCGCGCCCCAGGCGCCGGCCGCCTCTCTGGAGCCGGACCCGACCGCCCCGACCCGTCCGGGCGCCGTCCCGCCGGCCGAAGGGCTCTCGCCGCTGGAGGCCGCCAAGGCCAAGGCCGTGCTCCGCGCCCCCGACGACGAGCCGATCGACTACGCCAAAGCCTACGGGCCGGTCACGGACGACGTGTTCCCGATTCAGGCCTTCAATTACAAGAAGATGAATCCCGCCTTCCTGCGGCAGGAGATCGCCTATCACGGTCCCTATGAGCCCGGGACGATCATCGTCGACCCGCGGGCGCACCAGCTCACTCTGGTCGAGACCAATGGCCGGGCGCGTCGCTACGGTGTCGGTGTGGGCAAGCAAGGCTTCTCGTGGTCGGGCACCGCCACGATCAACTCCAAGCAGGCTTGGCCGGATTGGTACCCGCCGAAGGAGATGATCGCGCGCAGCCCGAAGCTCGCCGGCGAGGTCGACAAGCTGCAGAGCGGCCTCGGTGTGGCGGGCGGCCTGCGCAATCCCCTCGGCGCCCGCGCGATGTACCTGTGGCAGGGCAACAAGGACACGCTGTTCCGCATCCACGGCACCCTCGAGCCGTTCTCGATCGGCAAGAGCGTGTCGTCAGGCTGCATCCGGATGATCAATCAGGATGCGATCGACCTGTTCAGCCGTGTCAACGTCGGCACCAAGGTGGTCGTGCTGAACTGATCGCCGGGCTCTCCCCGACGGCTTCCCGCGCGCGTTCGGGGCCGTCGCGGGGGTGATCTCTGCGCCGGCCAGCGTGTTCACAGGACGTCGCGCAGGATCCGCCACGGCCCTTCTCGCGCGTCCGAGAGCGGGGCGACGCCCCGTCCGGAGCGTTCGCACCGCTGCCGGCCCTCCGCAGGCGCGGATGTCTGCTGCCAGGCGAAAAGATCGTCGGTTCGTCGGGTCTGGCGATCCGACAAGCCGGCAGGGTCTTCGGACCGCCTCAGTTCCGGCCGCGACGATGCTCGCCGAGGATCCGGCGGACCGTCCCGGCCTCCGATCGATAGACCAGCGTCTCGGTCTGGATCCGGTCGGGCTTGAACCGGACGCCGCGCAGGAGCGAGCCGTCGGTGACGCCGGTGGCGGCCACGATCACGTCGCCGCTGACAAGGTCGGTGAGATCGTATTTCCGGTCGAGATCCCGGATTCCCATCTCGGCCGCCCGGCGGCGGCGTTCCGGCGTGTCGAGGATCAGGCGCCCCTGCATCTGGCCGCCGATGCACCGCATCGCCGCGGCGGCCAGGACACCCTCGGGGGCCGCGCCGGTCCCGAGATACAGGTCGATCCCGGTCTCCTCGGGATTGGCCGTGAAGATGATCCCGGCGATGTCGCCGTCCGAGATCAAGCGGACCGCGGCGCCGGCCGCGCGGACCTCGCCCACGAGCGCGGCGTGGCGGGGACGGTCCAGGATCAGGGCCGTGATCTGGTGCGGTTCGACGCCCTTGGCCCGTGCGAGGGCCGCGATGTTCTCGGTCGGGCTCGCGTCCAGATCGACGAGGCTGGGCGGATAGCCGGGACCGATCGCGATCTTCTGCATGTAGACGTCGGGCGCCGCGAGCAGCGAGCCGCGCTCGGCCATCGCCATCACGGCGATCGCCCCCGGCATGTCCTTGGCACAGAGCGTGGTGCCCTCCAGCGGATCGACGGCGATGTCGACCTCCGGCCCGTCCCCGCGCCCGAGCTGCTCGCCGATGAACAGCATCGGTGCCTGATCGCGCTCGCCCTCGCCGATCACCACGGTGCCGCGGATCGGCAGGGCGTTGAGCTCGTCGCGCATGGCGTCGACCGCCGCTTGGTCGGCGGCCTTCTCGTCACCCTTGCCGCGCAATCGCGCGGCCGCGATGGCGGCACGCTCGGTGACACGGGCGAGTTCGAGAGCGAGCGTGCGCGGCACGCCGCGCGGAGCGGGGATGGAAGCGTCGGACATCGTTTCCTGCCTTGTTCCGAGTCCGATCTTGAAGTCGGTTCCCGGTTTGAACGCCGTCGAACGACGGCCGTTCAGCCTACGCTCCGCTCAGCGTCGCCCAATATCTTGCATTAAGGCGTAGCCTTTCGGCGCCCAAGATGCACTCTTATTCACGCTCGATCCGGATCAGCTGCGGAGGCTCGGCGAGCAGGCCGTCGGTGCCGATGGCGTCGAGCGCGGCCCGGATGCTGCCCTCGGTGGCCGCGTAGGTGATCAGGACCAGCGGCACGGGCCGTCCCGAACGCCCGCGCGGATCGTTGTCGGCGCTCTCGGGACGGCGCTGGAGGATGCTCTCCAGGGAGATCTCGCGCTCGGCCATCCGCTGGGCGACGCCCGCCGCGACGCCGGGGCGGTCGTGGACGGTCAGCCGGATGTAGTAGCCGCCCTCGTGGCGCTGCATCTCGACGCGCTCGCTGGGGCGCATCGCGGCGGCCGGCACGCCGAAGGTCGGGCGCACGATGCCGCGCGCCACGTCGGCGATGTCGGCCACCACCGCGGAGGCCGTCGCCTCGCCGCCGGCGCCGGGGCCGATCAGCGTCAGCTCGCCGACGGCATCGGCGTCGATGGTGACGGCGTTGGTCACGCCCATCACCTGCGCGATGGCGGAGGATTTCGGCACCATCGTCGGGTGCACCCGCTGCTCGATCCCGACCTCCGTGGCCTGGGCGACGCCGAGCAGCTTGATCCGGTAGCCGAGCTCGTCCGCCATGCGCAGGTCGAGGGGCTGGACCCGGGAGATCCCCTCCACCGACACGCCGTCGGCGTCGACGGCCGTGCCAAAGGCGAGGCTCGTCAGGATCGCGAGCTTGTGGGCGGTGTCGAAGCCCTCGACGTCGAAGGTCGGATCCGCCTCCGCGTAGCCCAGCGCCTGCGCGTCCTTGAGGCAGGCCTCGAAGGTCAGACCCTCGCGCTCCATGCGGCTGAGGATGTAGTTGCAGGTGCCGTTGAGGATCCCGTAGACGCGGGAGATCATGTTGCCGGGCAGGCCCTCGCGGAGGGTCTTGATCACCGGGATCCCCCCGGCCACCGCCGCCTCGAAGGCAAGCGCGACGCCCTTCTCCTCGGCGAGCGTCGCGAGAGCCGCGCCGTGGCGGGCGAGGAGGGCCTTGTTGGCGGTCACGACCGGCTTCCCGGCCCGGAGCGCCGCCTCGACCACCGCCTTGGCCGCGCCTTCGGCGCCGCCGATCAGCTCGACCACGCAATCCACGGCGCCCGAGCCCGCGAGGGCGACCGGGTCATCGAACCATTCGATGCCGGCCAGATCGAGGCCGCGGTCGCGGCTGCGGTCGCGCGAGGAGACCGCGGTGACCCGGATGTCGAGGCCGGCCGCAGCGAGTGCCGCGCGGCGGCGCTCGACCATCCGGACGACGGACGCACCGACGGTGCCGAGCCCGGCGATCCCGAGGCGAAAGCTCACTGTCATGACCCTTTCCGTGCCCGGGCGCCCGCTACAGACCGGTCACCCGATGCGGCGCACTTCTGCAAGAATTCCGCCCGGCCCGCAAGGAAAGCGCCCGGACTGACCGGCTCGCTCACCCGGCGGCCTCCCGGTGGCGGATCGCCGTCGCCACGAGGGCGTAGAGCACGGCCGCGTTCAGGACGTGCCAGAGCGGGTGCGTGCCGGTGGGCAGCACCGCGCAGGCCGCCGGGTCGGCGGTCCGGGCGGCGAGCGAGACGAGAAACAGCGCGCCGATGCCGGCCAGTCGCCGCCCGGTCCCGACGAAGCGCTCCTCCGGCCGGTTCAGCACGGCCCAGGCGACGCCGAACAGGGCGAGCAGCGCCGGCAGGTAATCCACCGAGCCGTTGGTCAGGCGCGCGACGTCGGCGCCGGTGAGCCCGTCGAGCAGCGGCGTCAGCGCGAAGCCGAACAGGGCGAAGCCGGCCGTCGCCGCGGCGACGCGCGCGGGCGCGAGCCTCAGGAACCGGCGCAGCGCCACCGCCAGGTACACGTAGATGAACAGCGCGATCGGGATCACGTCGGCTATCATCGACCAGTAGACCGCCAGCGTGTGGAACAGGAACGAGCCGATCCCGACCACCGCGATCAGTCCGGCCAGCCAGAGCCCGGCCCGGTCCGGCGGATCGGCGGCCCGGGCACGGCAAGTCGCGGCCGCGGCGGCCAGCAGGAAGGCGGTATTCGACAGCGCGTTGGCGGGCTCGGCCCAGAAGCCGGGGCCGCCCCGCTCGCAATAGGCCCTGATCGGCGCGAACCACTCCATCGACCGACCCTAGATCCCCGATCTTGCGCCGGGATGGCCTTGTCAGCGCGACGCGAAGCGCGGATGACGGCCCGGCGGCGACCGGATGCGAGGCGATGCGGATCACGACCTGGAACGTCAATTCGATCAAGCAGCGGCTGCCGCATCTGCTGAGTTTCCTGGACGAGGCCAGACCGGACGTGGTCTGCCTCCAGGAGCTGAAATGCCAGGACGACGCCTTCCCGCGCGCCGAGGTGGAAGCCGCCGGCTACGCGGTCGAGACGCTCGGCCAGAAGGCCTATAACGGCGTCGCCCTCCTCGTCCGGAAGCCGCTGGCGCTGAGCGAGGTCCGGCGCGGGCTGCCCGGCGATGCCGAGGACGAGCAGGCCCGCTACATCGAGGCGCTGATCGCGGGCGCGGACACCGCGCCGGTGCGGGTGGCCTCGATCTACCTGCCCAACGGCAACCCGGTGAACAGCCCGAAATACCCGTACAAGCTCGCCTTCCTGGAGCGGCTGCGGCTGCACGCCCGTGCCCTGATGCGGGACGAGGTCGCGGTGGTGCTGGCCGGCGACTACAACGTCATCCCGGAGCCGGCCGATGCGGCCGACCCCGAGGCCTGGCGATCCGACGCGCTGTTCCTGCTCCAGAGCCGGGCCGCGTTCCGGGCGCTGCTCGCCGAGGGCTACACCGACGGGCTGCGCGCCTGCGACCCGCGCGACGGGCTCTACACGTTCTGGGACTACCAGGCCGGGTGCTGGCAGCGGAATGCCGGCATCCGGATCGACCACCTGCTGCTCTCGCCCCAGGCCGGCGACCGGCTGGTCGCGGCCTCGGTGCAGAAGCACCTGCGCGGCCTCGACAAGCCGTCGGATCACGTGCCGGTGACGGTGGAACTGTCGGCGGGCTGAAAACGCGACCCTATGTTGGGGGGCCGGGCCGGCGGATCAGAGGCCGCCGCGTCCCCGAACACAGGAGTCTCGTTTGATCGTCTACGGCACCGGCTATTCGCCCTACGTCCGCAAGGTCCTGGTCTCGCTCGTCGAGAAGGGCGTCGCCTACGAGCACAGGCCCGTGATGTTCCACGCGCCCGATCGGGATTTCCAGGCGTGCAGCCCGTTGGGGAAGATCCCGGCCATCGAGGATGACGGGTTTCGCCTCGCCGATTCGTCGGCGATCCTCTGGTATCTCGAGCGCAAGCACCCGACGCCGGCCCTGGTCCCGGCCGATCCGAAGGCCCTCGGCCGCGCCGTCTGGTTCGACAAGTTCGGCGACACCGAACTCTTCGGCAAGCTGATCGTGCCGTTCGTCGAGCGGGTGCTGAAACCCAACATGATGAAGCAGCCCACCGACGAGGCCGCGGTGACCCGGGCGCTCGACAAGGACCTGCCGCCGCTCTTCGACTACCTGGAGAGCCAGATCTCGGGGCCGTACCTGGTGGGCGACGCCTTCAGCATCGCCGACATCTCGATCGCGACCGGCTTCTTCAACTTCCAGCTGGCCCAGGCACAGATCGACGACGGCCGCTGGCCGAAGCTCGCCCGTTACGTCACCGCAACGCTGGCGCGGCCGTCCTTCGCGGCCGCCCTGGACGCCAAGAAGGGCTGAGCCGGCGCACTATGCCGGCGGCGGTCAGCGCCGCCGCCGGATGGAGCCGACCGTCTGAAGCTGCGACTGCGCCTCGGCGCGGTCGTCCTCGTTGGCGGCCGCCCAGTTCTTCTCGTAGAGCGCCACGATCCAGTCGTCCTTGCGGCCCTCCGCGCCTTCCCGCGCGAGGGAGAGCCACATCAGGCCCCTCACCCGCTGGATGGGGATGCCCCCGAGGCCGTTGACCAGCATGTCGCCGAGCAGCGCCTGGGCCGGATGGTGCCCCTTCTCGGCGGCGAGGTTAAACCAGCGCGCCGCCTGCCGGGGATCGGCCTCGACGCCGGTGCCGTCGAGATAGAGCCGGGCGAGATTGTACTGGGCGTTGGGGTCGCCGTAATACGACGCCGCGTAGTTGAACATGTCGTAGGCGCGCTCGGGGTTCGGGCGCACATAGGTCCCCTTGATCCCCTCGAGGAAATAGGTCCCGAGGGCCGTGAAGGCGCTGCCCAGAACCGCGGAATTCTGCGGATCGGGCCCGTCGTCGGTGCTGGCATCGGCGATCCGGGAGAAGAACTCGAACGCCTTCAGATCATCGTGGGGCACGCCGTCGCCGTCGGCATACATCCGGCCGAGCTTCCACAGGGCCAGAGCATGGCCCTGGCCGGCCGCGTATTCCAGCGCCCGGGCCGCGCCCTGCTTGTCGCCGGCATTGTATTCGCGCATGCCGGCGCGCAGCGCGTCCTTGGCGGAGCGGTAGCTCTTATCCGCCACCGGCACCTGCACCGGTGTCCGCACATTGGCGTCGAGCGCACGGGGCGCGTCGGTCGGCAGGGCGAACATGGCCAGAGCCCAGGCCGCGACGGCGAACCGGCCCAGGGACCGGAACCGGCTGGGATCGGCCCCGGCCGGCGCCCTGCGCCGGCTGAGGTCAGTCCTAGACGTCCGCATAGCTCTGTGTCTCCTTGGCGCCCCCCGGATGGGTGACGGCGCCGTACAGGGCCGGGCCGACGCCCTGCGCGTATTTCCAGAGGTAGCCGGAGGTCGCGGTGTTGGCCCGCGGCATCCAGGTCTTTCGCCGCTCGGCGAGCTCCGCGTCCGACAGGGCGACGCTGAGCGTGCCCTGGATGGCGTCGAGGGTGATCATGTCGCCGTCGCGGATCAGGCCGATCGGGCCGCCCACCGCCGCCTCCGGGCCGACATGGCCCACGCAGAAGCCGCGCGTGGCGCCGGAGAAGCGCCCGTCCGTGATGAGCGCGACCTTGTCGCCCATCCCCTGGCCGTAGAGGGCCGCGGTGGTGGACAGCATCTCGCGCATGCCGGGGCCGCCCCGGGGACCCTCGTAGCGGATGACCAGCACGTCGCCTTCCTTGTAGCCGCGCGACTGCACGGCCTCGAAGCAGGCCTCCTCGCCGTCGAACACGCGGGCCGGGCCGGTGAAGACCTGCTTCTCGGCCGGCATGCCGGCGACTTTCACGATCGCCCCTTCCGGGGCGAGGTTGCCCTTCAGGCCGACGACGCCGCCGGTGGGCGTGATCGGCTTGTTGGCCGGGTAGACCACGTCCTGGTCCGGGTTCCAGGTCACCCGGTCCATGTTCTCCGCGATGGTGCGGCCGGTGACCGTCAGGCAGTCGCCGTGCATGAAGCCGTGGTCGAGCAGCGTCTTCATCAGCAGCGGGATGCCGCCGACCTCGAACATGTCCTTGGCGACGTAGCGCCCGCCGGGCTTCAGGTCGGCGATGTAGGGCGTGCGCCGGAAGATCTCGGCCACGTCGAACAGGGTGAACTCGATCCCGGCCTCGTGGGCGATCGCCGGCAGGTGCAGCGCCGCGTTGGTCGAGCCGCCGGAGGCAGCCACCACGGTCGCGGCATTCTCCAGAGCCTTGCGGGTGACGATGTCCCGGGGCCGGATCCGCTTGTCGAGCAGCTCCATGACCTTCTCGCCGGCGGTGGCGCAGAACTTGTCTCGGATCTCGTAGGGCGCGGGGGCACCCGCCGAATAGGGCAGTGCCAGGCCGATCGCCTCGGAGACGGTCGCCATGGTGTTGGCGGTGAACTGCGCGCCGCAGGCGCCGGCCGACGGGCAGGCGACCTGCTCCAGCTCGTCGAGATCCTCCAGGCTCATGTCGCCCACCGCGACCTTGCCGACGGCCTCGAACAGGTCCTGGACGGTCACCGGCTTGCCGCGGAACGAGCCCGGCAGGATCGAGCCGCCGTAGATGAAGATCGACGGGACGTTGAGGCGCACCATCGCCATCATCATCCCGGGCAGCGACTTATCGCAGCCGGCCAAGCCCACCAGGGCGTCGTAGGCGTGGCCGCGCATGGTCAGCTCGACCGAGTCGGCGATGACCTCCCGGGACGGCAGCGAGGCGCGCATGCCGCCATGGCCCATGGCGATGCCGTCCGTGACCGTGATGGTGCAGAATTCGCGCGGCGTGCCGTTGGCGGCGGCGACACCCTTCTTCACCGCCTGTGCCTGACGCATCAGCGAGATGTTGCAGGGCGCGGCCTCGTTCCAACAGGAGGCGACGCCGACCAGCGGCTGGTGGATCTGCTCGCGGGTCAGACCCATGGCGTAGAGATAGGACCGGTGCGGGGCGCGGTCGGGCCCCTCCGTGACGTGGCGGCTCGGCAGCTTCGACTTGTCGTTCAAACGCGTCACCATGACTTCAGAGCAAGCCTTCGCGCAGCCAATCCCGAGGGTGCGGTGGACCGCGGCGCCTCGCCGTTCGCGATGCGCCGGAGCAACCGTCCGCGTCCTCGGGAAGTCCTCGTTTCTGATCGGTAAAGCGTTGTCGAAATTGCCGTTTACCGCGGATCTTGAGGTGGGCCCGGACTATGGCGGGATCGCGGCGTTAGCGGGCAGGTCTCGGGGCGGACCCAGGATCGTTTTACGGTGTTGCGACCTCGCCACAGCCACGCTTGCGGTCATCGCGCAGTTCAGGCTTCACGTCAGGATCACGACGACCGGATCACGGGCGTCGCCAAGATACGTAGACTTCCGCGCAGGCATGGAACGGCGGCCGGTCGCGCACCGCGAAGCAGAGGCGCCTGCCGTGCGGCCGCGATACTTGGACGCGACTTTGCGGCGCGAAGACTCCGCACGGGTCAGATGTCCGCCGAAGCCTGCGCGACGCGCCGGAGCGTCAGGCGCGTGCGGCCGAAAGCTAGGCCGGCCTTTCGGACTCGCCGGGGAGCGCGGGCGTGGCACGCCCGGCAACCAAGGCGCGGTCGCTCTCATCCTTGAGCGTCACGCCGGTGAGGCCGAGGGCGAGGGCGCGCGCGAACAGCCAGTCGAGCTTGAACGCCGCGAGGTCGGGCGCGAGGCCCGCGCCCCGCACGTTCGAGATGCAGTTCCGCTCGGCATCCGAGCGCCCGGGCCGGGGACCGAAGGTCAGATAGATGCCGAGGCTGTCGGGGGATGACAGACCGGGTCGCTCGCCGATCAGCACGGCGACGGCGCGCACGCCCAGCGCATGGCCGATCTCGTCGCCCAGGGCCACCCGGGCCTGCCGGGCAATCACCACCGGCGCCAGCGACCATCCGGCCCGCTCGGCGTGGGGCTTGAACGCGGCCAGGACCGGCGCGGCGTTCTCGTGCACGGCCCGCGCCGACAGGCCGTCGGCGACCACGATGGCGAGGTCGGCGCCTGCGGCCCGTGCCCGGAGTGCGGCGCGATCCTCGGCCCCGAGCCGGCGGCCGAGATCCGGCCGGCGCAGATAGGTCGCCCGGTCGGGGGCCTGCGAGGCGACCGTGAGGGTCGCGAAGCCGAGATCCGCGATGCCGCGCGCGAGCGCCGCCTCGTCGAGCGGCGCGTGGACCGCGTCGCGGGCCTGCGCGTGATCGAGGCCGAAGCGCAGCACCTCCCGGGTCGGCAGCCCGCTGCCCGCGCGGCCGAGCCCGATGCGGGCCGGGGTCAGGCCGGCGAGCCGTTTCCAGATCGCGCCCGGGTCGCTCATGCGGCGAGGTCCGGCGCCGAGGCCAGGAGCGGCGCTTCCGCACCCTGGATCAGGTTGCCCGCACCGTCCGTCAGCCCGATCCCGTTCAGCCACGCCTCGAATTCCGGGGCGCGCTTCAGGCCGAGCACCTCGCGCAGGTAGAGGGAATCGTGGAACGACGTGGACTGGTAGTTCAGCATCACGTCGTCGGCCCCGGGCACGCCCATGATGTAGGTGCAGCCGGCCGCCCCGAGGAGCGTCAGCAGCGTGTCCATGTCGTCCTGATCGGCCTCGGCGTGGTTGGTGTAGCAGACGTCGACGCCGAGCGGCACGCCCATCAGCTTGCCGCAGAAATGGTCCTCCAGCCCGGCCCGGATGATCTCCTTGCCGTCGTAGAGGTATTCGGGGCCGATGAAGCCCACGACAGTGTTGACCAGGAGCGGCCGGAACACCCGCGCCACCGCGTAGGCGCGGGCCTCCAGGGTCTGCTGGTCGATCCCGTGATGGGCGTCGGCCGAGAGTGCCGAGCCCTGGCCGGTCTCGAAATACATGCAGTTGTCGCCGAGCGGCCCGCGCTTCAGCGCCAGGGCCGCCGCGTGCGCTTCCTTCAGGAGGGACAGGGTCACGCCGAAACTGGCATTGGCCTTCTCGGTGCCGGCGATCGACTGGAAGACGAGATCCACCGGCAACCCGCGCTCCATGGCGGCGAGCGTCGTGGTGACGTGCGTGAGCACGCAGGCCTGCGTGGGGATCGCATGGCGGCCGATCAGGGCGTCGAGAAGCTGGAGGAGGTCGCCGATCGCCTGCACGGAATCCGAGGCCGGGTTGATGCCGATCACCGCGTCCCCGCAGCCGAGGGCGAGCCCGTCGAGGATCGCGGCCGTGATCCCCTTCGGATCGTCGGTGGGGTGGTTCGGCTGGAGGCGCACCGCGAGGGTGC
Organism: uncultured Methylobacterium sp.; assembly: GCA_963990595.1. GTDB lineage: Bacteria > Pseudomonadota > Alphaproteobacteria > Rhizobiales > Beijerinckiaceae > Methylobacterium. The sequence continues at coordinate 16,627 of CAXDNE010000002.1, read as the reverse complement.
CGGGCAGGCCGATCGTGTTGCGGAAGCGCGTGACCACCCGACATTTCCGGGCCACCGAGATCAGGTCCTGGTTGCGCATGATCTTCGAGACCGCGGCGGCGATCTCGGGGGTGACGCCGGGCGCGATCCGCGCCAGCGTCTCGGAGGTGGCGGTGAGCAGGACGTCCCGGAAATCGCCGACCGTGAGGTGCGCGATCTCCGCGAAGGCCGCGGCATCGTGCGTGTCGAGGATGAGCCGGGTGACGTCGTCGCTCTCGTAAGGGATGAGCGGTCGCGCCAGGATCTCGGCGAGCGGCACCGCGGCGAGGCACCAGCGGGCGGCGGCGTTCTCCTCCGCCGACTCCGCCGCAATCCCGGCGAGCCGGTCGCCGGAGCGCACCGGCGTCGCCTTGGCCATGAGTGTGGTGAGGTCGGCGAAGACGTGGGTACGTGGGCCGACGACGTGACGGTAGGCCATGCGGGTTCCCCGGGGCAGGATCGCCGGATCACAGGATAGGGCGATCCGGTGCGGAAGTCCGCTCAGGCCGCGCCGGCATGGGCCGCGGGGATCTCCGTCGAGATGGCGTCCACGGTGCGTGGCATCGGGCTGCCCTGCCCGTCCGAGCGCTGGATCCGCACCTGCTGGTTGACCGGCTGGATGTTGCCGAAGGGCGTCGAGAACGCGATCTCGGCGGCGTCGCGGCCGACGCCGATGCGCACCAGCCCGTCGAGATCGGCCTGCCGGGTGGCGTCGAACAGCCACCAGCGGCCGTCGAGATAGGCCTCGAACACCGCGTGGAAGTCGCTCGGGACGAGGCCGTGGGCGTAGCAGCTCACAAAGCGCGCCGGGATGCCGAGCGCCCGACAGAAGGCGGTCCCGATATGGGCGAAGTCGCGGCAGACGCCGGCGCGCTTGAGCAGCGACTCGTCCGCGGTCGTCTCGCCGTCGCTGGTCCCGGGCTGATAGGCGATGTGGTCGTGGATCCAGTTGCAGATCTGGTTCACGCGGGCATGGCCCTTCGGCAGGGCGCCGAACTCCGCCTGCGCGAAGGGCGTCAGCCGGTCGGATGAGACGAACCGGCTCGGCAGCAGGAACGGCAGGATGTCGAGGGGCAGTTGCCCGATCGGCGTCTCGTGGACCGTCGCGGGATCGGCCCGGTGGACCGTGAGATCCACCTCCGCCTCGTATTCCAGCGCGAAGGGACCGGTCGGCACGTTGACGCCGAGATAGCGGTTCAGCAGGTCGGGGGTGGTGTAGACGTCGCGCTTGAGGTTCGGCGTCAGCACAAAGCTCTCGCTCAGGATCTCGACGCTCTTCAGCTTGGCCACCTCCAGATTGAAGATGAAGGTGGTGTCCGCGAGGATGTTGTAGGACAGGCTGCAACCGAGAGTGTAGCGCATCGGATCTCCTTGCCGGACGACGGCCCCTCCGCCGCCCAAGCAAGGGACGCGCCCGGGCGCCGGTTCCGGCTCAGGCGCCGCGCGGCAGCAGCAGCACCGTGAGCGAGCGCACGCCCTGCGCGCCGTGGATGAGCACGCCCTCGATGTCGGCGGTGGCCGAGGGGCCGGTATGCAGCACCGCGTAGGCCGAGCGGCCGAATTCCGGCCGCCGATAGGCCGCCTGGACATTGGGCAGGATGTCGGCCGGATCGAGCAGCACGACGAGGTGCTGCGCGAGATAGGCCACGGCGTTCACGATCAGCTGACCTTCCGTGAACAGCACCGAGCCCGTTTCGGCGATGCCGAACACCGCGCGGACCACCGCCACGTCGACGTCCTCGACCTCCTGCGGCTCGCGCACGCCCCGCAGGTCGCGGTTGCCGGTCAGCTCGGGAACCGCCGAGGCGACGACCTTCGCGGCGTCGAGCCGCTCGCGCACGCCCGCGAAAACGTCGCCGGGGCCGGGCTCGGCCACCCGGCCGCCCATGCGCTTCAGCCGCTCGCCGAACTCGGCCACGAGGTCGTCGCCGACCAGCGGCGCGAACAGCGGCACCTCCGGCAGCGGAAAGTCGCCCGCCGGCCGGTTCTTCCGGATCTCGGCCAGGATCGCGTCGCGGGCGCTCACGGCTGCGTCCCCTTCATCCGGTTCTGCTTGTACCAAGCGTGGAAGGTCTGGCGCGGCGCGTCGGGCATCTCGCGCTTCTTCCCCCAGGTGTTGAGCGGGTTGTAGACAGCGAAGCGCGGCAGGACCTTCAGGGCGGAATCCGCCGCGCCAATCGCCGCCCGGTAGGCGGCGGGCCGCGACAGGACCGCGCCCGCGGCCTTCATCATGCCCTGCTTGAGCGCCGGGATCTGGTGCTCCTCGACCAGCACCTTGCGCCACGCGAAGATCTGCTCGTGGATGTTGATCTTCACCGGACAGACGTTGGTGCAGGAGCCGTTCATCGTCGAGGAGAACGGCAGGGTCGAGTATTTCCGCTTGTTGAAGGTCGGGTCGATGATCAGGCCGATCGGCCCCGAATAGGTCGCCCCGTAGGAGAGGCCGCCCGAGCGCCGGTAGACCGGGCAGGTGTTCATGCAGGCGCCGCAGCGGATGCACTTCAGGGAGGTCCAGAACTCCTCCAGGCCGAGCCGGGCCGCGCGGCCGTTATCGACCAGCACCATGTGCATCTCGGTGCCCTTCCGCGGCGCGCGGAAATGCGAGGTGTACTGGGTGATGGGCGAGCCCAGCGCCGAGCGCGACAGCAGGCGGATGAAGACCCCGAGGTGCTCGACCTTCGGGATGACCTTCTCGATGCCGATGGAATGGATCTGCAGCGGCGGGACGTTGCCGGAGAGGTCGGCATTGCCCTCGTTGGTGCAGGTGACCACCGTGCCGGTCTCGGCGATGGCGAAGTTGCAGCCGGTCATGCCGGCATCGGCCTTCAGGATGTAGGGCCGGGTCGTCTCGCGCTGGCTCTCGGCGAGGTAGTGGGCGTCGTCGTTGTCCGGGTCGGTGCCGAGCGTCTTGGCGAAGACCTCGGCCACGTCGAGGCGGGTCTTGTGCACCGCCGGGGCCACGATGTGGCTGGGCTCCTCCTCGTCGAGCTGCTGGATCCGCTCGCCGAGGTCGGTCTCGATGATCTCGATGCCGTTGGCCGCCATGTGGTGCCGGAAGCCGCACTCCTCGGTGAGCATCGACTTCGACTTCACCAGCGTCTTCGCGCCGTGGCTCTTCAGGATCTCGAGGACGATCCGATTGTGATCGGCCCCGTCCTTCGCCCAGTGGACGTGGACGCCATTGGCCTTCGCGGCCGCCTCGAACTGCTCGAGATATTGGTCGAGGTGGCTGAGCGTGTGCGCCTTGATCTGCGAGGCGAGTTCCCGCAGTTCCTCCCATTCGGGGATGCCGTGGGCCGAGGCGTCGCGCTTCTTGCGCAGGTCCCACAGGCGCTCGTCGTGGGCGGCCTGGTGGAGCGGCGCGGCGAGGAAACGCTCGGCGGCCTCCGCCTGGTCGATCGGCCGGTCTCCGCGGATCTTCGCACCGCGCGGCTGCGGCTCGCGGACCTGCGGCGCGCGGATCGGCTTGGAAGAAGCTTCCGCGTGCTGGAGGCGGCCGCCATCCTGCGCGCGCGCGCTCTCGTCGCTGCGGGCGCGCACCTCCGGGTGGATGACGCCCTCGCGCTCGCGGGGATTGAGATCCTCGGCGCTCATGCGGCAGCTCCGTTCAGCACCTGCGCGATGTGGATGTACTTCAGCGGCAACCCGAGGCGCTCGGCGCAGCCCTTCTGGTGCATCAGGCAGGAGGAATCCGCCGAGACGACGTATTCGGCACCGGCCCGGTTCTGATCGGCGACCTTGTCGTAGCCCATCTTGGCCGAGACGGCGGGCTCGAACACCGAGAAGGTCCCGCCGAAGCCGCAGCACTCATCCGGGCGGACGAGATCGACCAGCTCCACGCCCTTCACGAGGCGCAAAAGGTCGAGGGGTTTGGAGAAATACGGCTTCACCAGTTCGGAGGGCCGGGCGTGGTGGATGCCGCGGAGCGCGTTGCAATTGGCGTGATAGGCGACCTTGTGGGGGAAGTTCGCCCAGGGCAGCGCCTCGACCTTCAGCACGTCGTGCAGGAACTCCACCAGCTCGTAGGTGCTGGCCCGGAGGTGGCGGACCTCGTCGGTCTGCGGGATCGCCGTCAGGTGCTCGCGGACCTGATGCACGCAGGAGCCAGAGGGCGCCACCACGTAGTCGAAGCCCGAGAAGTTCTTGACGAACAGCGCCTCCGTGGCGGCGGCCTCCGCGTGGCAGCCGGTGTTGGTCATCGGCTGGCCGCAGCAGGTCTGGTCGTAGGGATACTCCACCGTGCAGCCGAACCGCTCCAGCAGTTCGAGGGTGGCGATCCCGACCTCCGGCTCGAAGGCATCGACGTAGCACGGCACGAACAGGCCGACCCGCATGGTCCGGCAACTCCCTGGATCGCCCGCTCCGCTGGTCTGGAACGGTTCGAGACTGATCGAGGGGGTCTATCGGATGAGGTCGGTTTTGGCGAGGTCGAGGACCGCGTCACCGCGTCCGCCCCGACGGCGCGCACGACACGGAGGCGGAAGCCTGTCTTCTGCGGTCCGTCGCGCCGCGGCGGCATCGCGCGGTCGTCGCGGGCGGCGCACCCGTCGCGGAGCGAGGGATGACACCTTCGGGCGATGAACGCCCCACGGGGTCCGACCCGCAGCCTGCTCCCGAACCGGCGGTGCGCGCCCTACCGCTTGGTCAGGCCGCCGAGCACGTTGCGCAGGATGGCGTTGCCGACCTCGCGACCGACGCTCCGCGCCATCGACCGGGCGGCGTTGGACACCACCTGCTCGGCCAGACTCTGCGGCGGCCGCTTCCCGCCCCTGCCCTTCGTCGGCGTAGTGGCGGGCGTGCCGAAGACACTGCCGAAGACCCCGCCGAGCATGCCCCCGAGCCCGCCCGCGGAGGCCTCCGCCTCCGGCGCGGCGTCGAGATTCTTGCGCTTGGCGAGCATCTCGTAGGCGCTCTCGTTGTCGACGCTGGTGTCGTACTTCCCCCGCACCGGGCTCTGCGCGATCAGCGCCGCCCGCTCCTGCGGCGTGAGCGGGCCGACACGGCCCTGCGGCGGAGCGATCAACGCCCGCTCGACCAGAGACGGCGTCCCCTTCGGCTCCAGGAAGCTCACCAGCGCCTCGCCGACACCGAGTTCGGTGATCGCCGCCGCGACGTCGAAGGCGGGATTCTGTCGGAACGTCTCGGCCGCAGCCCGGACCGCCCGCTGGTCGCGCGGGGTGAAGGCCCGCAGCGCGTGCTGCACGCGGTTGCCCAGCTGCCCGAGCACGGTTTCGGGCACGTCGAGCGGGTTCTGCGTCACGAAATAGACCCCGACGCCCTTCGAGCGGATCAGGCGCACCACCTGCTCCACCGCCTCCAGGAGCGGTTTCGGCGCGTCGTTGAACAGAAGATGCGCCTCGTCGAAGAAGAACACGAGCTTCGGCTTGTCGGAATCGCCGACCTCCGGGAGCTGCTCGAACAGCTCGGAGAGCATCCAGAGCAGGAACGACGCATACAGCTTGGGCCGCTGCATCAGCTTGTCGGCGGCCAGGATGTTGACGACGCCCCGCCCGTCGCGGTCCGTGCGCATGAAATCGGTGAGGTCCAGGGCCGGCTCGCCGAAGAACTTGTCGGCCCCCTGGTTCTCCAGGACCAGCAGCTGGCGCTGGATGGCGCCGACCGAGGCCGCCGAAACGTTGCCGTACCGGCCGGAAATGTCCTTCAGATTCTCCGAGCAGAATGCCAGCAGGGCGCGCAGGTCCTTCAGGTCGATCACCGGCCACTGGTTCTCGTCCGCCACCCGGAAGGCGATGTTGAGCACGCCTTCCTGCGTGTCGTTGAGTTCGAGCAGGCGTCCGAGCAGCAGCGGTCCCATCTCGGTGACGGTGCAGCGGATCGGGTGTCCCTGGTCGCCGAACAGGTCCCAGAACACCGCGGGAAACCGATCCGGCTCGTAGGTGAGGCCGAGCTCCTCGGCCCGTTTCACGAAGGCCGGCTTGGCCTCACCGGCAGCCGCGATGCCGGACAGGTCGCCCTTGATGTCGGCGGCGAAGACCGGAACGCCGGCATTGGAGAAGCCCTCGGCGAGGACCTGCAGGGTGACGGTCTTGCCGGTCCCGGTGGCGCCGGCCACCAGCCCGTGCCGGTTGGCGAGCCGGAGGGCCAACACTTCCGGCTTGCCCGTCTCAGTCCCCTGGACGCTCTTGCCGACCAGGATCGTCCCGTCGCCCATCGTCGATGCCCCCCGGCCCGCGCCACCGTCCCATTATCGACAAGGCGGCGGGACTTTTCCAGGGAAGCCGGGGCCCGCGCTTGATTTCCGGCGCCCCAGAGTCGAAGGACGTCCGGAAGCGTTCGATTTTGTTGAAAAACTCGGAAGGGGCGCCTCAAGCGTTATCCAAGGCGGATCCTGGGAGAAACTTTGTCTCCCACCGGTTGCGCAATCCCGCTCCAGCAATGAGTTCTGCGTAATCCAATAGCAGGATTTTCTCCGAACAACGCCCTTCGTGGCGCTGCCGCGACCCTATCCCGAGTTTTTCAACAAAATCGTTCCAAAGAGATCATCACCATGGAAGAATTGCTCGCCCGCGTCACCGCCCGCACCGGGCTCGACGCCGCGACGGCACAGACGGCCATCGGGCACATCCTCGCCTTCCTGCAGAAGGAGGGGCCGGAGACGGAAGTCGGTCAGCTCATGGCGGCCCTGCCGGGCTCCGAATCGCTGGTTGCGGAAGCCAATGCCGAGGAGAGCGGCGGTGGCGGCCTGATGGGCATGCTGGGGGGCATGATCGGCGGTGGCGGCGTGATGGCGCTCGGCCAGAAGCTGATGGCGGCGGGTGTGCCGATGGGCCAGATGCAGCCGCTCGGCCAGGAGCTGTTCGCCTTCGGCCGCGAGAAGGTCGGCGAGGACGCGATGGGACCGATCATCGGCTCCATCCCGGGGCTCAACCAGTTCGTCTGACGCCGCGCTCGGCGTGCGCCGCCGCACCGCATTCGGGCGCGGCTCGGCCAATCGTGAAAAACAGGTTACGCGGCGAAAGCTTGACGGAACCTGTCCTCGCGATTCCCGTTATTAGGGACCCGATCCGGATTGGTGCCTTCGGCACTGTCCAGGACCGTCCTCCAGCAGGCCGGCAATGCCCGTCTTCGAAGCAAAGAACCTGGATAGCGAATTCGAGGGGCAGGCGCTCCTGTCCGCTATCCTGCATCCGACGCGCACGGCGCAGACCCGGGCCCTGCGGCACGGTCGCCGCCGGGCGGAGCGCGCTGCGGCCCTCGCCGACCCGATTACGCTCGAGCCGCGCTTCCCGATCACCAGCGACGAGTTGGCGCCGACCGCCTGCTCGACACGGTGACGCGGCCCGGCGCTACCAGGGCTGCGGCGTGACGACGCCCTGACGGGTCACCACGACCCATTCGCGTCCATGGCGCTCGACGCCCTCGACGCGTCCGACTCCCGGCAGGAGATCGCCCGGCGCCACCTCGACGAGATGGCGGCGGCGGTTCTCGACGATCGCCGTGCCGTCATAGACGTCGCGCACGGCCCAGCCGTCGATCACCGGTGGTTTCTCGGACGCGGCCGGCTTCGCCTTCACCTCCGCCGGCTTGGCATCGGCGAGCTTCGTCTCGCTGCTCTTGGCATCCGCAGCCTTGGACTCGCCGCGAGGCGCCTCCGCGAGGCTCCCGGTCTGGGTCGGCTCGGCCTTTGCGGCTGAGGCAGCGGCGGCCGTCCGGCGGTCGAGCTGCGCGGTCAGGTTGGCGATCCGGGTATTCTGCTCCCGCTCGACCTGCTCGAAGCGCTCGCCGAGCGCGGCGGTCTTGGCGGTGACGCTCTTGTCGAGCTGCGCGATGCGCTCACCGAGGGCGGTGCTGCGGGCGGTCGCCTCCTTCCGGGCGGTATCGGTGGAGGCCCGCAGGTCGGCGAGAACCCGATGGAGCTGCGCGATATCGCTGGCCAGACGCGCGGTCTCGGTCCGGCCGGCATCCAGCGTGGTGCTGAGCGCCGCGACGGCATCGCCGGAAACGCCCGGGGACCGGGTCAGCGCCATGACGCCCCCGCCCAGCAGGGCGCCCACCGCGAGGGCCGCACCCGGCACCGCGAGGCGGTGCAGGTCGAGCCGCGGCAGCGCGGGAAACGCCAAGGCGGGGCGCGGCGCGCGCTTCGCGGCGGCCTCCGGAGCCGCGGTCCCGCCGTCGGGCTGCGAGTCCGGCTTGCCGGCCACCGCGGCCTTGAGCAGATCGGCCGGCGAGACGGCCTGTTTGGCTTCGATCTTCGTCATCGCCCCGCACTCCGCACGCAGGATGTCGCTGCAAGCGTTCGTTAAGGACGTTTGTTTACGAAACCCTTACCGCGGGACGCGCCTCACGCCGCGAGCCCGCGCTTCCTGAGGAGCGGCTCGATGCTCGGCAGGCGCCCCCGGAAGGCCGTGTAGGCCTCGCGCGGGTCGCGCAGGTTGCCGGCGCCGTACACGAAGGTGCGCAGCCGCTTCGCGGTCTCCGGGTCGAAGATGTCGCCGGCCTCGCGGAAGGCGTCGAACGCGTCCGCGTCGAGCACCTCGGACCAGAGATAGCTGTAATAGCCCGCCGCGTAGCCGTCGCCCGAGAAGATATGGGCGAAATGCGGCGACCGGTGCCGCATGCTGATCTCGGCCGGCATGCTGATCCGCCGCAGCGCCTCGGCCTCGAAGGCCGGCACGTCGAGCCCGGCTTCGCCCTCCGCCGAGAGATGCAGCGTCATGTCGACGATGGCGGAGGCCGTATACTCCACGGTGGCGAAGCCCTGGTTGAAGGTCCGCGCCGCAAGCAGCTTCTGCAGCAGGCCGTCGGGCATGGGCTCCCCGGTCCGGTGGTGGCGCGCGTGGGTCCGGAGGACTTCCGGCTGCTCCAGCCAGTGCTCGTAGAGCTGCGAGGGCAGTTCCACGAAGTCGCGCGAGACCGCCGTCCCGGACAGGACCGGGTAGGTCACGTCGGACAGGAGTCCGTGCAGGGCGTGGCCGAATTCGTGGAACAGGGTGCGCGCGTCGTCGAAGGACAGGAGCGTGCTCTCGCCGGCGGGGGCCTTGGCGAAGTTCATCACGTTGACGATGATCGGGGTGATCGGTCCGTTCAGGCGCTCCTGCGAGCGGAAGGCGCTCATCCAGGCGCCGGAGCGCTTCGACGCCCGGGCGAAGTAGTCGCCCAGGAACAGCCCGACCTCCGATCCGTCCGGATTGCCGACCCGCCACACGCGGACATCGGGATGGTAGCGCGGCACGTCGCCCAGTTCCTCGAAGGTCAGGCCGAACAGCCGCGCGGCCGTGTCGAAGGCCGCCTGGATCATCCGCTCGAGCGGCAGGTACGCCTTGATCTCGCTCTCGTCGAGGTCGTGCTCGGCGCGCCGCACCTTCTCGGCGTAGTGGCGCCAGTCATGCGCCTGGAGGGCGAAGTTGTGGCCCTCCTCCTGGATCGTCGCCTGGAGGCGGTCGCGCTCCTCGGCGGCCCGCGCCCGGGCCGGGGTCCAGACATCGCGCAGCAGCCCGGTGGCGGCGTCGGGGCTCGCCGCCATCGTGTCGTTGAGGGCGAAATGCGCGAAGCTCTCGAAGCCAAGGAGCCGCGCCCGCTCGGCGCGCAGCCGGATGATCTCGGCGATGATCGCGCGGTTGTCGGTCGCGCCGCCGTTCTCGCCGCGCCGCGTCCAGGCCGCGTAGGCGCGCTCGCGCAGGTCGCGGCGGGTCGAGAAGACCAGGAACGGCTCGATCAGCGAACGGGACAGGGTGATGACGTGTCCCTCGAGGCCGCGCTCCCGAGCGGCACTCTCGGCCGCCGCGCGCAGGAATGGCGGCAGGCCCGCCAGATCCTCCTCGCCCGCGAGCGGCAGCGTGAAGCTGCTCTCGTCGGCGAGCAGATTCTGGCTGAACCGCGTCCCCAGCTCCGCCATGCGCGCCGCGATTTCCGCGATGCGGGCCTTATCGTCGGGCCCGAGATCCGCCCCGGCCCGCCGGAAGCGGATGCGGTAGCGCTCGAGGACGCGACGCTGCTCCGGATCGAGTCCCTCCTCGCCGACCGCCGCTATGCGCGCCCAGAGCTGCGCGTTGAGGTAGATGGCGCTGCCGTGGCGGGCGAGTTTCGGGCCGATCTCCCGCTCGATCGCCTGCAGCTCGGGATTCGTGTGGCTGCCGGTCAGATTGTAGAAGACGCCGGCGACACGCTCGAGGGCGAGGCCTGCCCGCTCCATCGCCGCCACCGTGTTGGCGAAGGTCGCCGGAGCCGCTTCGGCGGCGATCGCCTCGATCTCGGCCGTATGGGCCGCGAGCGCCGCCTCGAAGGCCGGCATGTAATGGTCCGGCCGGATCCGCTCGAAAGGCGGGATCCCGTACGGCGTCGACCAGCGCGCCTCGCGGAAGGGGTTGTCCTGCGGCAGGCTCGGGAGCCCGGCATCAGCTACATCCGGCATGCGGTCCTCAAACTGCGTTCCTGCGACGGCCGAGTCCGACGCCGCCTCAGTTCGGCGAGATGGGGTCCGCGGCCGCGATCCGGAAGACAGTGGCTCGATCAGCGCGGCCGTCAACTGGGCGCGATCCGAACGGCGTCTCGCTCGTTACCAACGGCCAACGCCTACGCTTCGAGGCCCTATGCCGGGACGTTTTACACCGATCCGCCGACCCGTGAGACCACTCGCGCACGGCACCCTCGCCCTCGGACTCGCTTTGGTCCCGGCCTTGTCAAGCCGGGCGGCGGAATCCCCCGCCGCAACCGTACCGTTGCCGGCGCCGAAACCGCCCGAGCGGCCGGACGCGCTGCAGCCCCCGGGTCCGACCACGCCGGCTCCTCCGGTGCCGCCGGCGCGGCCGGCGGAGCTGACGCCGCCTGCGCCGCGGGATGCCGCCAAAGCTCAGGGCTCACAGGGCAATGCGGAGACAGGCAAACCGGAGACGGGCAAACCCGAGATCCCGACGCCGCCGCCCACGCCGCCCGAACGGCCGCCGGAACTCACCGGCGAGGCGGCGCTGGCGCTCAAGGTCTCGGCCCCGGACGACACCGCCTGCCGGACACGCCTGAAGCGCCTCGGAGTCGATTTCGAGCCGCTGCCTCCGATCGCCGAAGGCCAATGCACCGCGCCGCTTCCCTTGAAGATCACCCGATTTGCCGACGGCGTGACGCTGCCGCAGGGAGCCACGCTGACCTGCCGGACGGCCGAGGCGTTGGCGCGGTGGGTCACGGAGGTCCAGGTCGAGGCCGACCGCACGCTCAAGCATGCGCTGACCGGGATCGAACTTGGCGGCTCCTACGTGTGTCGGGGTCAGAACCACGATATCGATGCCAAGCTCAGCGAGCACGCCTTCGCGAACGCCGCCGACATCATGGGCTTCGCCTTCGCGGGTCGGGCGAGCATCCCGGTCAAGGCGATGCCGGACGGGACCGAGGAGGCGCAGTTCCTCGCCGCCGTGCGCGGCAAGGCCTGCGGGTTCTTCCGCACGGTCCTGGGACCCGGCACGAACGCCGCCCACGCCAACCACTTTCATCTGGACGAACGCGACCGCAATGCCGGTCATCGTCTCTGTGAATAGCGGATCGTGGAACGTTCCGACCGACTTCGGCTTTTTGCGACGGGAGCGCGCCCGCTCCCGGAGAACGCGACGTCAATGATCCCGACACCTTGGCGGCCGGTTTGCGCTGCTCTTCTTCTGGGAACCTTTGTCATCGCGCCGGCTGCGGCGCGGTCGAGCAAAGAGGCGTCCAGGAGCGCCGCCAAGGCGCCCGCTCTGACCGCGGAGGCGATCAACACCGCAGCCCTTGCGCCGCAGGGCGGCAGGGTCGAAGGCGGAAAGTCGGGCGCGAAGAAAGCAGCCGCCAGGGCGCGCAAGTCCGGGGCGGCCGGGGAGAAAGCCGACCCGCTCATCGTGAAGGCCCAGGTGCTGCTTGACCGCGCCCACTTCTACCCGGGGGCGATCGACGGCCGGAAGGGTGACAATTACCAGCGCGCCCTGTCGGCCTTCGCAGTGGCGCAGGGTCTGCCGGCCACCCACGACCTGACGCCGGAGGTCTGGGACAAGCTGCAGGCCACGAGCGATAAGCCGGTCGTGACGGATTACACGCTCACGGATGCCGACGTGTCAGGTCCCTACGTCGATAAGATTCCTCCGAAGATGGAGGAGCAGGCCGACCTGAAGGAACTCGGCTACACCAACCCGCGCGAGATGCTGGCCGAGCGCTTCCACATGAGCCGCGACCTCGTCAGTGCGCTCAATCCCGGCAAGCCCCTCGACAAGCCTGGCACGACCATCGCGGTGGCGGCGGTAGATCCGATGGGTCTCGAAAAGCCGAAGGGCAAGGATCTCCCGAAGGAGCCCAAGGTGGACCGGATCGAGGTCGACAAGGCGAGCCGGGACGTGCGCGCTTTCGGCGCGGACGGAAAGCTGCTGGCCTATTACCCGGCCTCGATCGGCAGCACGGAGAAGCCGGCGCCGAGCGGCGACACCAAAGTCAAGGGCGTCGCGTTCAATCCCGACTACACGTACAACCCGAAATACGGGTTCAAAGGCGTCGAAGCGCAGCACAAATTCACGATCCAGCCCGGTCCGAACAACCCGGTCGGGCTCGTCTGGATCGATCTTGCGATCCCGAGCTACGGCATCCACGGCACGCCGGAGCCCGAGAAGGTCGGCAAAACCGAGTCCCATGGCTGCATCCGCTTGACCAACTGGAATGCCCGCGACTTGGCGGCCCATGTGACGCGCGGCGCTAAGGTCAGCTTCAAGGACGATTGAGGGTTCATCCCGCTCCGGATCCGGCACGCTCAAAAATGTATCACTCGTTAACATAACGCGCGCCGGTGGTACCGGAACGACCCAAGAACGCTTGACACGTTGCGCATTACGGGCGACGCCAAACGCCATCTCGTGGCCGCTCGTCACAGCTGCGTCGGGTTCACCGAACGCTGCTCGCGCGGCTCGCGAGGCGAGACCAACCGCACGGCAAGATCCCCGGCGACGGGGCGTTCGAAGGGAAGACCGCCCGGCGTGACTGCTGACCCTAACGATGACGTTCTCAACGGCGTCCGCGTGCTCGTCGTCGAGGACGAGGCGGCGATCTCGATGCTGCTCGAAGACATGCTGCTCGATTTCGGCTGCGCCGTGGTCGGCCCCGCTGCGCGCCTGTCCTCGGCGCTCGAGATGGCGTCGCAGGAGAGTTTCGAGGTCGCGATCCTCGACGTGAACGTGGCGGGCGAGCCGATCTATCCGGTGGCGGAAGCCATCGCCAAACGGGACCTGCCGCTGGTGTTCTCCACCGGCTACGGCGGCGCGGGCATCCGGGAGCCCTTCCGCGACAGGCCCGTCGTGCAGAAGCCGTTCAGCCAAGCCGATCTGAAGCGCACGCTGATCGGGGCGATCCGCGCCGCCCGGGACTGAGAACATCCTGCAGGCCGCCCGCGTCGCGATCGCGCGGCGGGTGGCTTCGCGGCGCGGCGCGGTCCCCCCGGAGGAGTCGTCACAAGCCCTCGATCGGGAAGGCATCGGCGACATGCGCCGGCCAGCCGCGCGCGCCGATGAACACGGCGTCGGCGCGAAAGGTCATGCCGGCCGCCCATGCGTTGCGGCCGATCCAGGATCGGACGGCGCGGGAGAACCGTCGCCGCTTGCCGGCGTCGATCGCCTCTCGGGCGTCGTCGCGCCTGGAACGGGCTTTCACCTCGACGAACGCGATGGTGTTCCATCGCTGTACGATCAGGTCGATCTCGCCGCCCGCGACGCTGACGCGCCGGCCGATGGGCCGGTAGCCCTTGAGCATCAACGCCGCCAGGGCCAGCCATTCGGCCCGATGCCCCCTGAGATAGGCGGCCCGGCGCCGAAGGGACCGATCCGGCAGCATCCCCGTCATCCCTCGCCCGCGCGGGCGAGCGCCAGCGCCCGGGTGTAGACCAGCCGCCGCGGCTGCCCGGTCTCGTCGGCCACGAGGCTCGCGGCGTCCTTGATCGAATGGCGTTCGAGGGCCGTCCTGAGCAGCGCATCGAGCGCCGCGTCCCCTTCGACGGTTCGCTCCGGCGCCGTGGCCGCGCCGATGATGACGACGATCTCGCCCTTCGGCGGCCCGTCCTGCGCGAACCGCTCGCTCAGGGAGCCGAGCGTGTCGCGCCGCACGGTCTCGTAGAGCTTGGTCAGCTCGCGGGTCACCGCCGCGGGCCGGTCCGGTCCCAGGACCGCAGCGGCATCGGCCAGCATCTCCGGCAACCGGTGCGGCGACTCGAACAGCACCAGCGTCCCGGGCACCTGGACCAGCGCTTCCAGCCGGTTCCGCCGGGTCCCGGCCTTCTGGGGCAGGAAGCCCTCGAAGAAGAACCGGTCAGTCGGCAAGCCCGCCGCGACGAGCGCCGTCATCACGGCGGACGGCCCCGGGACCGGCGTGATCGCGATGCCCGCCTCGATTGCTGCCTGGACGAGCTTGTAGCCGGGGTCCGACACCAGCGGCGTGCCGGCATCCGACACGAGCGCCAGCGCCTCGCCGGCACGCAGGCGGGCGACCATCCGCTCGCGCACGGCATCGTTGGAATGCTCGTGATAGGCGAGCAGCGGTGTCGTGATGCCGTAATGGGCGAGCAGCGTCCGCGTGACCCTTGTATCCTCGGCCAGGATGGCATCCGCCGCCGCGAGGGTCGCCAAGGCGCGGATCGTGATGTCCCGCAGGTTGCCGATGGGCGTCGCCACGATGTGCAAGCCCGGCGCCAGGGACTCGGCCTCGCTCGCCAGACCGAAAGCCGTGAAGGTGTTGGTTCGCGGACGCTCAGTGCTCGGCTTCTGGGACGGGGATCTGGTCGGAGCGGCGGGCCCCGAGGCGTCGAATCGGCGGGTCATCGCCGACGATCTTGCCACACTGCTCGCCTGTCGTCGCGCCGAGCCGCCACGAAACGGGGCAAGTCTTCGTCCGCGCGTTTACATTTCGCGAGCCGGCGGTCAGGCTGCCGACACCTGCCCGAGGGAGCCCGCGCATGGCGCGTCCGATAGGCGCGCGGGACCGTCTCGTGCGCGCCACCGCTCTGACCGCCGCCCTGTGCGCGACGCTGCTGTCCCTCGGTGGCTGCATCGGCACCGATGCTGTGCGCCGCAGATCCGCCCCGCAGGCCGAACTGGCGCCGCCCTCCGACGTGCCGCAGGCGGCGGGAGCCCCTGCGGCGCCGCCGGTCATGCCGGCCGCGGACGGCAGCCAGCGGATCGGATCGGGATCCGTGAAGGTCGCCCTCATCCTGCCCCTGAACGGACAGGGCGCCGCAGTGGGCGACGCGATGCGCAACGCCGCGCAGCTCGCCTACGACGCCGCGCAGCAACCGGATCTGTCGATCCTGGTCGAGGACGACCGGGGCAGCCCGGACGGCGCGCGGGACGCGACGCAGAACGCGCTTCGCCAGGGCGCCGAGATCGTGCTGGGCCCCGTCTTCGCTGCGAGCGTGCAGGCCGCCGCCAGCGTGGCGCGGACGAGCGGCAAGCCGCTGATCGGCTTCTCCACCGATGCGACCGTGGCGGCACGCGGCGTCTATCTCCTGAGCTTCCTGCCGCAGCCGGAGGTCGATCGGATCGTCGACGAATCCGTGGTCGGCGGCAAACGATCCTTCGCGGCCCTGATCCCCGAGACCGCCTACGGCAACGCCGTCGAGGCGGAATTCCGCGAGGCGGTCGCCCGCAAGGGTGCGCGGGTCGCGGCCGTGGAACGCTACGCGCCCGGCGCCCCCGGTGCGGCGGTGGAGCGGCTGGCACGGGTCATCACCGGGCCCGGCGCGACCGCCGACGCGCTGTTCATCCCGGAGACCGCGGAGGGCATGCCGGCCGTCGCCGCGGCCCTGACCAGGGCCGGCTTCTCGCCCGCACGGGTGCGGCCGATCGGGACGGCGCTGTGGAACGAGCCTGCGCTGTTCGCGCTTCCCGCGCTGCAGGGCGGCCGTTTCGCCTCTCCGGACCGCAACGGCTTCTCGAACTTCAGCGGGCGCTACCAGACCCGGTTCGGCGCCGTCCCGCCGCGCGTCGCCTCGCTGGCCTACGATGCGGTGATGCTCGCCGCGGCGCTGTCGCGCCAGTACGGCTCGCAGCGCTTCGCGGAGACGACCCTGACGAACGGAGCGGGCTTTGCCGGGATCGACGGCACCTTCCGGTTCCGCCCGGACGGGCAGAGCGAGCGGGCGCTGGCGGTCTACGAGATCCGCAACAACGCGGCGACCCTGGTCAGCCCGGCGCCGCGGGTGCTGGCCAAGCCGGCGATCTGATCAGGCGGCGAGTTCGGCCACCACGGCGTTGAGCACCGGCGCGCCCCGCGCCGTCGCGGCGATCCGGCCGCCGGGCCGCCGCTCCAGCAGGCCGTCGCCGACCAGCATGCCGATGCGGTTGCCGTTCAGCGGGCGGCCTTTCAGCGCGGCGTAGCGATCCGGATCGATCCCCTCGGCGAGCCGCAGGCCCATCACCAGGAACTCATCGGCCTGATCGGCGGCAGAGAGGCTCTCGGTCTCGACGATGCCGTGACCGTCGCGTTCGACCCGGGCGCACCAGGCCTCCGGCGCGCGCTCGGTGACCGTGCCGATCCGTCCCGCCGTCGTGACGAGCCGTCCATGTGCGCCGGGCCCGATGCCGGCATATTCACCGTAGCGCCAGTAGAGCAGGTTGTGGCGCGACTCCGCGCCCGGCCGGGCATGGTTGGAGATCTCGTAGGC
>CAXDNE010000001.1:0-87385 GCA_963990595.1 uncultured Methylobacterium sp. | reverse complement strand
CAGCGACCAACCCTGCACTAACTTTGACCTTGGACCACCTCGTGGGGGCCGATCACACTCGAGCTAAGACTCTCGCCGCGTCACTGTGCTGGTAAGCTGGGCACTGCGCTCGCACGGCTATGATCTACGAAGGCTCTAATCTGACCACAGAGAACCGTTGACTTGGACGCCTTTCTGACGCAGCCTACCACTCGTCGGGCTGAGTAGCTGGAATGCGATCGGCATTAGGCGCCACTTCAGAGAACCCGATCGTCGCTCGGCCTTTCGGTCGGGTGTCCGCCGTTTCTTCGGCGATACCTTCGGCTCGCGTCGAAGGAACGTGCGTGTGTCGACCTTAGGTCTGGCGGCGCGACGAGATCCAAGGATTTGGCATCCTCAACCTTCCGCTTCTCTAGCGGATCGGGAGTCTGCGCCAAATCGGCCATGCGCTCGCCGCGGCTTCCGGAGTTATGGAGCGAGTCTTAGGCGCGTCTTCTGTTTTGTTTCTGGATTGTGCGAGCGCTGCTCGAGGCGATCCAAGCTCAAGGCTTTCTGGCGCTCATTCGGATCCGAATCGAACGGGGGCGGGGAGGTTTGCGGCGATAGTGAGACTATGTTGGGGTGAGATCACGTCTGAAGACTGCAGCAAACAGATGACTAAAATCTGTAATCAGAACTGTTGATAAGAATATTGAATCTTCAGCACGCGGAATCTCCGATTTGACCGGATAACCGGCTGCCGTTCAGCGGCGGTGGGCTGCCACTTTGCAGGGCCACCGATGCATGCGCCGTCCAAGACGGCGCGGTTTCCGCCCGCTTTCGGAAGAGACGCGTATTTCGCCCTGCGCAATACGACGCAATCGTTTCTCGACCACGCGAACGTTCGCGGCACCAGCGGAATGGGGGGCATTAATGCCGATCGTATCGAACCGTCCGGGCGATGGCCGACGTCGAGGAGCGCCCCGTCGGCGAAATCCCGAAAGCTACAAATCCGATCTGCTGGAGCGGTTTGGCTCCGGACCCCGGAACGACCAATTAAAGCTCCAGGCCGATAGACATCCATATGATTGGATTTGCCGCGAGGAGATGGACCGATCAGAGCCGCTCGGCCCGGCGGAGAGAGAGTTCGTCATCGCGCTGGCTCGGTGGGCGGCAATGAAGGACGCGGTGGTATCCGCGCACGCTCCGCGCCGGTCGAACCTGGGCAGAGTTCGGTATGACCAGACGCGCAACCAGGGACCGGCTGGTCCCTGGGGTTACGGAATGACTATAGACTTGGTGACATCCGACGATCCGTCAACTGACCACTAATCCGGTTCGAGGCGCTTGACTCCCGGTAGCCGATCGAACA
The DNA here is from genome assembly GCA_963990595.1 of uncultured Methylobacterium sp. Lineage (GTDB taxonomy): Bacteria > Pseudomonadota > Alphaproteobacteria > Rhizobiales > Beijerinckiaceae > Methylobacterium. The sequence goes on along the minus strand of CAXDNE010000001.1, from coordinate 86,055 downwards.
CTCCGGCCGCGCTCGGATGTATGCCCGAGATAAGACGAGGAATTTCTCATGATGAACGACGACGTTACGAAATTTCGCCTCAAGGTTCGAGTCCTGGGGGCTTCACCAGAGTCCGCATTGGAAGGGCAGAATTGCTCCATCCGACCGCCGATATCTACGGATCGCCGGAACTCCGCCAAAAACAGGAATATTAATTATGATAGACGACCTGAATGAACCAATCGAATCAGACAATACGTCGGCTGTTGTGGCCACCGTATGGTCCATGGAGGGTGCTGGCGACCAGAATGCGTCTCCAGACCGGATGGCCCCCAGAAGAGCAGCGATCTACAGCCGGAGATCTGTGACGGATCCCGAATACGTAAGCACGCAGCGTCAAGTAAGCCAAGCGATCGCCCACTGCCGACGATGCGGCTATTCAATCGATGTCGAGCGCGATGTCTTCGTTGATCGAAACCGGTCCGGTGCGACGCGGATCGGTCGCGAAGGTCTTGCCGCCCTGCTCAGCGCCGTAGCCGCAGGACGCTACGACGTCTTGGTGGTGGATCAGATCTGCAGGATTGCTCGCCGGCTCGGCGATGCGCTGGCTATCGCAGAGGAATTACGATCGGCTGGTGTCGAGCTGGAACTAAGTGGTTCCGGGCGCATCGCGGAACTCGAATTCACGCTCGGATCACTTCAGGCGCAGCGTGAAAGAATATCGCAGCTTGAGTTGATGCGTCTCGGCCTAAGGAAGGCCGCGGCCGCCGGGCGTATGATCGGTAGCTCTGCCATCTATGGCTACCGCAGAGTTTGCGACGGTTCTGCTCTAAGGATCGACCCGACCGAAGCCGGCGTGATCCTCCGCTGTTTCGAGGAGACGGGCCGCGGTGTGAGGCTGACCGAGCTTGCCCGATCCCTGAATGCTGAAGGCATACTCGCCCCGGGAGGAGGGGTGTGGAGTTCGCGCACGTTGATACGGACCAACGGTCGCGGATTGCTGCAGCAGCCGTTGTTCAAGGGCCATTACGTGTGGGCTCGCAACTCCGCCGACCCGATCAGCATCTCTCGTCCCGACCTCGCCATCGTACCTGACGCTTTGTGGGACACGGTCAATACGTGTCGTCGCAGCGGAGCGCATCGTGGTGGCGTTAAGCAACGGCTTGGACGCATCCTCGCCGGAGTACGGTGTTCCTGCGGAGCCACGATGCGAGCCGTCAACTCCCGATACGGTTCCGGCTTCTATCGGTGTCACGCGGCCGACCTTTCTGCCGACTGTCAAAACACGGAACGCTATCAGATCGCGGATGTCGAGCGCGAGGTTCTCCTTTTCATCCGGAACGACCTGTTGGCTCCCGGCAGATTGGCCTACTGGGATGAGGTGCGGCGCCGGGATTGGGACGATCGTCGGATAGCGACGGAAGCCGAACGATCCGAAATCGCTGCTTCCATGAGGGAGATCGACGGAGAGATCGCACGCATCGAGTCGATTTCGGGTGCGATAGATCCATACGTGGCCGAACGTATCGGCCACCTGGAATACGAACACCATGCCGCCGCGCGGCGTCTCGATGAACTGGAACTGCCTCAGCCTTCGCCATCGAACGCGGACGAGGCAGAGGACCTGAGGACGCACACGCTCCGGCTGTTGGCACATCTACCACGTCGCCTGACTTCAGAAGCGGACTTCCAGATCGCGGCGCGGTTGCGTGCCTTAGTTCCCTGCGTAGTCATCCAGGCCGACGATACGGGTCCGAAGCTGCACATTCTCGTTGGGATTCCCGGTTGTCCAAAGATTGGCAGTCCGGGATTGGATGCCTCGCCCGATCGCTGGATCGTCCGCGAGTTCCAGGTTCGGCTCGGCGGTGGCCTGCGGTTTGCCGAAACAATACTGAGGCACCACGCTGCTGCGGAAGAGGGCGCTTTCCGGCCGACCAAATCCGAGTGGAAGCGGGTCGGACATCTCTTCCGTTCGCACGCCTTTCAAACCGAGGATCCGCGGCTACTCGCCGAGGCGGTGATCTTCCTGGCCACCACCGGTTTGGCGGACGCGATGCTTCCCGAACGGCTCCGCGATGTCGGAAGCATCCTCCTCGCCGCGATCCCCTCCGGGTGGTGGCAGGAGTTCGTCCGGTTATTGGGACCACGCTGGCGATTCCTGGACACGAAGGCAAACGCACGGCGGTTTCGCCCACGTGCCCGACGCAGCGCTGCCGCCGTCCGTACGGACCGGTGAGACGACAGACACGGCGCCGATCCGGCGACGCATCGAGCCTCGTCGCGACGACGCTGCCCACCTGCGGGTCGCGACGGTGCGACGGGCCTTACTTCCGAAACGGAACTACCGATGACGACGAGAGAAATGCGCGCCGAGGCCGATGCATCGAGCGAACGCGCGAGCTTGGAAGATGCGGCCGAACGGGTTTTGGATTGCTTCAATGTCGTGTCGGACCGCGCTTCGCCAGCGACGGAGCAACAGTACTGTGCGTGCTACAGCCGTTTCTCTTCCAAAAGTCAGAAGGATACGAGCATCGAACGACAATACGAGAACCACATCGCACATGCGCAGCGGTTCGGGTTCGCGATGCTGCCGGGGGAACATCACTTCTTCGACAAACGTCTGACGGGTACGACGAGGGCGAACAGGACGGGACTCGCCGCGCTGCTCGCTTTGGCGCGCACCGGAGCCATCAGATACGTCTTCGTCGAGTCCATAGATCGCCTGTCGCGCCGAACGGTGGACGTGATCAACATCTACGAGGAACTTAAGAAACTCGGTGTCGAGATCATCTTGACCGGTGTCTCCGCCGGACCGGTGGACGACATCACGGCCGTTGTGCACGGCCTCTTCGCCCAGGAGCAGCGACGCAAGTTGCTGAGCATCACTTCTGCCGGCAGGAGGCAGGCTGCCCGCAGCGGCGCCAACATGGGGCGTGTGCCCTACGGCTACAGGAAAGGTGCGAGCAGCGGGGAACTCGTGATCGTCGAAGCCGAGGCCGAGGTGGTTCGGCGCATCTTCCGTTTGCTCCACGAGGGTGTGACGCCGTCCGGCGTGGCCCGGCTTCTCAATCGCGAACACGTACCCGGTCCAGAGGGCGACCGTTGGTATACGTGCACAATCTACGGGTATCCCCGGCGAGGCCTCGCGACAAACACGAAGTATTGCGGGATTAACCTGTACAACCAGGCCACCACATCTGCTGGAAGCAGTGGAGGAGGTAGGAGGATTTCTAAACCGCGCGACCTATGGGAGACCGCCCGATGCGATGCTTGGAGGATCGTGGATCCGCTCACTTGGATTGAAGTCAACCGGAAGCTGAAGATTGATCGGGGCGATCCTGGGCGGTCGACACGGGAGCGCGCGAGCAGCAGGTCTGTGTCGATTTTTCGCGAACGCCTCTTCTGCGCTTGTGGTTCGCGGATGACCGGAAAATTCAAAAGAACCTCCGGCTTCCGACATTTGGTGTGTCAGGACTCGTTCATGGGCCGCATCTGCGAGCAACCGCGCTATACCAGCTTGCCCTGGATCGAGTACGAGATCTTGAGCGAGATCGAACAAAGGATCATCTGTCCGGAAGCCGTCGAGCTCTTCCAGGACGAGTATGTGGCGGAGCTACAGCGCAGGCAGGATCGCTATGCGGTCCAAGCATCCGCTCTCAGAGCGAAGATCGACAGGCTGTCCGGTTGGCTGTCGAGGAGCATGATCGACGGCGTGACCCGGGGGCTGGCGACGGAGGATATGGTGAGTTCCCGAACCATCTGGACGACGGAGCGGGAGGCTTGCCGCGCCGAGTTGGCTAGGATCGAAAGTCGCGTAACGCATACGCAACCCGATCCCTCAGCCTACGCTTCGCTGCGCGCGCAGATAGCGGCCTTGAAGTTCAACCTGCCAATGAAGGACGAGACCGAAGCAGAAATGTTGCTGGTGGCATCTTTACGGCAGCTGATCAGAAAGGTCGTTGTGAAGCGGTTGCCTGGGCAGTCCGACTATACCCTCTCGATAACCTCTTCCCTGAGTGGCGAAGGAGTGGCTGAGACCACTGTAGATCGTATCTGCGACGTTCCGAAAGCGACCCGGCCCGGCCGTAGTGCCGTAAACGCGGCTGCGTTTGCAGCAGCCCGGGACGGGAGGTTCGCCTTGAGCGAAGCCGATTGGAACGCGGTCGCCCATCTGCTTTCCGGGGGCGGGCGTGCCGACAAACGTATCGCCATGAACGCCGCTCTGCTGCAAATGCACACGGGGGTGCCGATCAGTGCGATTCCTCGGCCTTGGGGCGGCCAAGCGAGGACGCGAGTTGTCGAACGCCTCGCGCGGGACGGTCGGCTTCATGCTGCCTTCGCCGCGCTGATCTCGATATCGTCGCCTGTGGTTCTGGGGCTCGCTCCAGATGCTTCATATGCCTTCGGAGGCGCGATCCACGACATGATGGATGGCCGTCGGCGACGCGTGCCACTCGCTTCCGGCGATCAAAACCAGGCCGCCGGTCTCGCGTAGTCGGTTTGCCCTCATGGCAGCGGCGGGGGCCTCCGCTCCGGGCGTTGTGTTCGATGCGGCTGACGCCGTCACGCTGCACGTGATCGCGCTGTTGCCGAGGACCGGGGCGTGCCTGGGCCGAGGGCTGTCGAGTCCCAGCGGCAACCTCTTCCTTCAGCCGCTTGCGGCTGACCTCCTCGCCCGCGCCGGGGGAGGGGGGCCGCGATACTCAGCCTCGAAGTCGCCCATCGTCTCGTCGCGGCGTGCCCCTGCATGATCCTTGTCCCCCGACCGCGTTTCTTGATCGGCGCGATCGAGCTCGTATGGGAGCTGTTCGCCGCTGGAGCGAGCGTGCAGTCTGGCGCGTCCGCGGCCGACATACTCGTCGGGGTATTGGGCGAAGTGAGAAACTGGCCCCTGACGAAACGGAGATCGGGAACGGTGGTGCGGACCCTGCGCTCTCGGACGACACTGGCCAAGTCCATCGCCCGCATTAGCCGGGCCACCGTGCAGCCCGCGGCGGCGATCTCCTCGCGGGCGAGTTGCCGCCAGACCTTCGGGAGCCCGTAGACGCCGAAGTTAGTCACGTGCACGCGCCGGATCTCAGCCATCAGCATCGCATCGCGCTTGGCCCGAGCCGGCAGCCCTCCGGGATCAGCCCGCCGTGCGGCATTGGCATGGTACGTCGACGGCGCGATCGGCAGGACCCTGCAGATCGGCTCGACCCCGCAGAGCGCGCGATGATCGTCGATGAAGGCGATCATGACCGGAATCGGTGATCGAGCTCCGCCTGGGCAAAATACGCGATCGCCTTCCTCAGGATCTCGTTGGCTTGCCGGAGTTCGCGCACCTCCTGCTCCAGCGCCTTGATCCGCTTGTGCTCGTCCGTCGTCGGCCCGGCCCGAAGGCCTTTGTCGCGCTCGGCCTGTCGGACCCAGTTGCGAAGCGTTTCTTCCGTGCAACCGATCTTGGCCGCAATCGAGCGGAGCGCGCCGTACTACGAGTCGCGCTCATCCTGGTATTCCAGCACCATCCGCACCGCATGCTCGCGGACCTCAGGGGAAAACGGTGGGGTTCACTTCGTCATGGCTCCGTCCTCGCAAGAGTTGGGGCCTCCGGGAAACTCGGCGCGGTTCAGTGCGATATCGAGGATCACCTGGTTCAAACCCGCCTTCTCGCGGACCTGTTTGCCCGGCTCCTGCGCTGTGCGAAGGCGATCTTGCTTTCAATCATCAAGTCCTCCGTGACGACGTTCGCGCTCTCGAATGGAACCGACGAGGCTCCGTTTGCGCAGGAAGGCCAAAGCACCTCGGGACGGGTCCGTTAACAACCGGACTGGGGTAGGAAGAGGGCCTTGCCGGCCAGTGGATAGGTGTCGATCCGTGGTCCCTGCGCGGATCCATCCAGAGGGCAAGATTGCGCTCGGTTATGACCAGCGATGCAAAAGACCTCTTCCGAAGGATTGGAAAGTACCGATTGATGATCGAGGGTGGAACGAGAATCAAGCGGACTCGCTGCTCGTCGTGAACCAACTCTTCATGGGAACGCCGTAAGAAGGAACTAGTCGCGAAACGACAGCCGGGTCAGCCCAAGGTGAACAAGACTGTGCGAAGCGTGGGAAACGTGCCCAAGAGGCGGGCTTCCTTCCCCCATGATTCATCGACCGATGCCCCTGCGTGATCGGGAGTCGTCGGAGATACCGGGTTCGAAAGGAATGGATTCTACGGGGAAGGAACCGCCGATGGTCGCGTTTCTCGAAATGAGGCCGATCCAGATCACAATCGAAGGCATAGGTCCTTTCGCGCCGGGGCATGCGGCGGGAGTTCTGCTTCTCGGACCGCATCCCCCTCCAGACAAGGCAGATCGGCATCGGGAGCCGCCGATAAACGATCGGTTCCTGCGCGACCAAGCGTGGACGCCGCCCGATAGCTACCACCGTCGACGCCCCCTGTCGGACCTGATCGTAGTGCATGCCGACGAGGGTCCGGGTTCGGCCGCACTGTTGGCGTGTATCCACGGGCTGTTCGCCGCCTTGTCGGCAACGCCGAGCGGCGTGTTCGCTCCAGGCTCTCCTCAGAGACGGCCGGAACTGGAGGGGAGAGCACAGCTCGATCTTCGCGCCACCTGCATCTTGGACGGAGAGTTGCACGAAATCATCCTCTCCCTGTGGTTCGGCCGAGACCAGCCACCGGTTGCATGGGACCGCCTTTCCGCGGAGGAAAAGGCTTGGGACGCAGACGAGTGGGCCGGAATCGGGTTTCTCGACGACGGGAGCTTGGCGCCCGGTACGAATCCGCTAGGCCGGCGGATCGTCGATGCGATCAGATCTCGGGAGGGCTTTTCCCTTCCCATGCCGAGAGCTCGCGGTTCGCAGTCGATCCCGACATTGGGGGGTCTCTACGCGATGCCAAGTGCGCTCTTGTTCACCCGTCACCCGACTCCGGCCCTCAACGGATATCATCCGGCACCGATCTTAGATCCACGATCCAGCCTCGGGATCGCAGCCGACATTCGCAGCGATGCCGATGAGTGCAACGAGCTTCGGAAGCGCCTTTGGCCATTGTGGCATACGCGACGGCCGATCGATCTCGACGCGGATTCAAGACCAAATGACAACGTCCATCTTGAAGATTGGCCGTCATGGGGACGGCAGGCGATGGAGACCCTGGGATTGGCGACCGTACTGCGGGGGACGAGAGCGTCACTGTTCCTGGTCGAGGAGATCGATGCGGATCTCGGACCTGGAGAGATCGGTCTACTTCCAGCTCTCCTGACCGAGATCCAGCTGAGCCACCCCGGATCCTCCATGATCGTTTCGGTCAGAACATCCGAGGCGATGGGCGCCATACTTCGAGCCGGTCGAGTGGACAACCTAGTCACCACGGCTATCTCCATGAGGGTGGTGAAGCGTCGATGATCAATCTGCACGATACAGAAGACACTCACGCTCGCCGCGACCTTTCGTGGAGATCGCGGAATCCCGAGCGCATGAACGGCTTCATTTCGATCTACGTCGAAGACGCCAACGACGTGCAGCTGTACGAGCGCCTGCTCGGAGCGTCTCTGTCGCGGTGGTTGATCTTCGTGGCGCCTCCCGGGAACGACGGCCGTAACGGGCATAAAAAAGGAGGATTTTCGGCAGCACAAAAAGCTGTAGCGGAGCACGAAGGGACGGACCAGGAGTGGTACTCACCTGGTTTGAAACGGCATTACTGCCTTCTGGATGGAGAAGAAGCATCGCGATGCGGATTCGACGGATATGACCCCGAGGAAGGAATGGTTTTTCGTTCTTGGTTGAGCGATCCGGTCGTAACGAGAAGTGCGGTGCCGGCACCGAGGACTGATAGGACAAGCTTTGATCCTAATGTGCCCGACGAACCTAGAAGCTGGAGCCCACCACGCAACGACGCAGTGCTACTTCTGAACTGCCACGAGATGGAGAATCTCTATTTCCTCCACGCGGACGCCTGCGATCTTATGCTCGATACGTGGGGCGAAGAACGTGCACTTTATGGAAGTAAGCTTCATGTCGAAGATGCATGGAAAGTTCTACATAGATGCATAATGATATCGTTTTTCAGCGGTGTACGTAGCAAGTACAACATAGTCAGTGAAGAATATGGGCGCTTATTTGGGCCATTGAACAAAAGGGAAGTTCCCTTGGGAAATATTCCGAGCCTACTTTTAAATTGTATCAGTAGGGTCGTACGAAGTGATCTTCGCGATCAAGCAATGGACCTACTGAACTTGAAATTAAATTGGCTCAAAGAAAACGAAAATGAACTGCGAGCGTTCTCGCCATATGCGCTACGCATATGCGACGGAAAGACTATGCTTGCTCACACGGAGCTCGGGCATCCTCGTCTCGCACGCCACTTCCACAAGTTGCTCGCACGAAACGGCTTCGCTCGTGATTTTCAAATTAGCTTGATGTTCGTTTTGATGAGACAAGTCCGATATCTCGAGGATCCGCGAGAAATTGTTTTCGGAAGAGGGCCATACGCTCTGACAGCATGGTCTCCTTCCGGATTTCATCCGTAAAGCGAGCGTGGCGGTTCAAAACCCTGGCGCCAATAGTTGTCTTCGGGTCGCGCATGCAGCTCATCCCAGATGTACGCAGCGCGAACTTGAAAATATCTTATGCTGGATAGGCAGCTACCCAGATCGTTATAGGTTGCGCCGAAGGTTGGGTATCTATCTCTGTGTCTGTACGCGATAACATATTCGGAGGTGGTCTCGGGTGGCCCTACAAGCGCTTGGAAAAACATGTGTTCGGGTATAGCAGCTGATACTTCGAAAACACCCGGGGCGGATTGGCAGATCAATGAGCCACCCGGTGGGCCGGCTTGGAATTTTACGCCCCTCTCGCGTATGGCGCGTTCCAACTGTTGATGATGCCAATCGATCTCCTCGTGCTCGACATCGAACAACGAGGTGTATTTAAGTAAGTCAAGCATTTCGCTGTACGCGCAATTAACGCGGAAAGCAGCGTCGCGGGGGTCTCTGCCTGGAATGCCTAAATATGTCAGGGATCCGTCGTGCCGCCTCACGCGAGCGACGTAGACCAGCTCCAGATCGTCGTCCCGGAAAGCAGCGATGTGGACGTACCCCGGCGGATACCGGAGTAGATTTTCGTGGTCGTCCGCCTGCACATGAACCGCGTCCAACGGTCCCATAGGCGACCTGAGATGGACGGTGCTCGGGATCGCCCCGGTGTTGTTATGTTCCTTGTACATAGCTCGGTACCTGCAGGCTCGGAGGTAGTTCGGGTCGTTTGCTCGTTCGATAGGTCGTCATACCTATGTCGCCTCGATGAAAATCGCAATCGATTGGCTCTGAGTCGCTTGGCTCGATGTCTACCGCCAAGCGCTTTAGGAGGTGCACTTGGCCGGCCTGAAGCAGCTGGTGCAGATCGCGGGCGCCAAGCTTGCGACTTTCACGTCCCCGACCATCATGGAATGGACCCGGACGCGCGACCTGATCCAGGCGAAGGCGCCCGGCGGAGCAATCTCCGGGGCGGCCGACCGCCTCGCGGAGGCCCTGCAGGACGAATTCGAGCCGGGGCTCGCCGCCTCCATCCGCAGGGAAACCGAGCTCTGGCGCCTGTCGCCGATCGCTCAGAACGCAGACGCCTTCGAGGGGCCGCGCCCATGATCCTCACCGTGCCCTACGTCTACCCGATGAAGGCGCGCATGCCCCGGCAGCGCAACGATCGCGACTTCCACGTCCGGTCCAGCGTCATGGTCAGGTGCGCCGCGCCCGAGGAGAGCGAGGCGCCGGTGGTTATGCGTTGGCACCCCGCAACGCCTCTCGGGGGTCGGCCGGATCCCGAGGGTCCGATCACCGAGTTCAGGCAGTACCAGGGGCAGCTCTACAGGACGATCGTCAGACGCGAGCCGTACGGGCCGGCCGACCGCACGATCCTGACCCCGCAAGCGGCGGTCGCCATGGCCGCCGATCTCGAGGATCCGCGCAACCTCTTCCTCGGCGGCGCCGGACCCTGGGGCGAGTTCGAGAAGCGATCGACGGCCCACGCCGATCCCAAGGAGGAGGACGAGATCCGGGAGATGATCGTCTCCTACTCCGGAAAGGACCGGGTGCTCGCCGCGATCCACGCCTTCGCCGAGAGGACGCTCTGGATCGGCAACGAGGTCATGGTGCGCTCGGGCGAGCCCGTCTACATCCTGGAGGAAGGCTGGGGTGACCGGCCCAGGCGCGGCCGCGTGAGGACGACCGACGACCTCGGCCAGCCGCACGAGGCGGAGTATCCGGCCGCGGAGCAGGTGCACCGCGCGAACGCCATCCACGAGGTCCTCGCGGCCGCCGCCAACGGCACGGTCGACTACGATCCGGACGACCCCACAACCTTCCGGCAGCTCCTGCCCGACTTCGTCGAGGTCATCGACGGATCCATGCTGAGATACGTCCACGACGAGACGCCGCGGTTCATCTCCCGCATCAAGAGCGTGGCCGAGCAGCTTTGGGAGCGGATCCGCGAGGAGCCCGTCCCTGTCCTCCTCGCCTGGGCGGAGATGCGGGACGCGGTCAGGAAGGAGGGGGTGTCGGGTCAGGAGGTGGCCGACACCGTCCGGGGGCTCATCGCTGCGGTCGAGCACTGCTACCCGTCCGCCAACGGCCGCCTCAACTGGCGCGCGGAGAACGCCAGAAGGGAACTCGAGCTTTGGGAGTACGCACCCATTCCCGAGGAGGAGGCGACACCTTCCGGCCCGGCGCCGCGCTGAAGCAATGGCCTTCCCGCTCCTTCGGCCGTATGCTTCGGCACGAAGGAGCGGACCTCATGACCGAAACCATCCTCGCGATCCTTGGCTACATCGTCATGATGTCGGCCGTGATCGGATTCCACGAGTTCGGGCACTACGCGGCGGGCCGGCTCCTCGGCATACAGCCGGTCGAGTTCGCCCTCGGGTTCGGCCGCATCCTCGTCTCGCGCACCGACCGCCACGGCTGCCGCTGGTCCGTCCGGGCCGTGCCGATGGGCGGCTTCGTGAAGTTCCTCGGTGACGGCGACATCGCCTCGGCGAGTTCGGTCGCGGTCGCGCCCGGCCTGCGGCGGCGCACCCTGGACGGCGCCGGCCCCGCGCGCCGCGCCGTCGTGGCCTTCGCCGGCCCCCTGGCCAACTTCGTCCTGACCTTCCTGCTGCTGACCGGCCTCTACGCCGGCGTCGGGCGCGTCTACACGCCGGCCGTCGTGCAGGGGACCGTGCCCGGATCCGTCGCCGAGCAGGCCGGCTTCATCAAGGGCGACCTGATCGTGGCCGTCGGCGGCGTCTCGATCGACCGCTTCGAGGACACCCAGGCGCTCGTGATGCCCCGCGCGGGCATGCCGACCCGCTTCGAGGTGCTCCGCGACGGGACCCCGGTGGCGCTGGAGGCGACGCCGGCCGCGACGCTCGTCGAGGACAACTTCGGGCGTCGTCACGAGATTGGCCGCATCGGTCTGTTCGGCGGCAAGCCCGTCTTCGAGCGCGTTCCCGTCGCATCCGCCTTCCTGTTCGGCCTCTCCGACATGGTCTTCCAGGGCCGTCAGATGCTCGGCCTGCTGCGGGAGACCGTGCTGGGCGAGCGGCCGGTCAACCAGCTCGCGGGTCCCGCGCGGATCGCGGAGGCCGCCGGCGACGCCATACGGGGCGGCTGGGCCAACCTCCTGTTCCTCGCGGCATTCATCAGCATCAACCTGGGCATCGTGAACCTGCTGCCGATCCCGGTCATGGACGGCGGGCTTCTCGTGTTCTGCGGCCTCGAAGGTCTGAGGGGCCGTCCACTGGGCGCCCGGGCCCAGAAGATGGTCAACCTCGCCGGCATGGCCGCGGTGGGCAGCCTCATGGTCACGGTCGTGGCCAACGACGTCCTGTACCTCATCCACAGGCCCTGAGGGCAGCGGTGCAACCGCGCGAACGAAGGAATGGCTTTACAGTTGCGCGGGGCGATCCTAGCATCGATCCATTCCTTCCCGAGCACATGGGGACCTGCGGTGGCAGACGACGTGGACATGACCCAGCATCTGGAGGAGGCGGCCATCACGGGCCGGATCGCCGCCATCCGCGTGCGCACCGAAGCCACCCAGCTCGCGCCGGCCGACTGCGACGACTGCGAGGGCGAGATCCCGATGGCCCGCCGCAAGGCCGTGCCGTGGACCAGACGCTGCGTGCGGTGCCAGACCCTGGCCGAGCGCGAGTTCGGCGGACGTGCCTGAGACCTCTCTCGCGGACGGTCTGGCCAAGCTCTGCGGTGCGCTGGTCCTCTCCACGGAGCATCAGCAGATCAAGCGTCTCGTCGACGACGCGCGTCGGTTCCGGCTGACGCCTTCGGCCGTCTCCCTCGTCGACCGCATCCTCGACACCGCACCCTGGACGCTCGAGCATAGCCTCGATGCCATCGTGCATCCGGATGGGCGCCCCATCTGGATCGAATTCGGCGACGGGCCGCGGCGCCGCGAAGGCCTCCCGTTCGGCGGCCGCGAGGTCGATCTCATCGGCTACCTCGTGTCGCCTTCGCCCGCAGACGAGAACGCGATCGTGCTCGTGGTCGCATGGCGGCTCGCCTCCGGCACCATCCATCACGCCTACAGCGTCGTCCACTGGCACCGCCTGGACCTCGTCGACCACGCGGCCGACGCCCGTCACCGCTACAGCCGCGTGCGCACGCACGCGTTGGCCAGGATGATGGCGCTGGTCACCGTCTCGACGCCGTTGGGATTCCGCGACATCGTCGGCGAGATGCATCTCGGCGAGGACCGTCGTCTGGAGCAGGCCGCCCTGATGGATGGCCGTCTGGCGGCCTCGGGGGAGGCGCCGTTCGCCTTCGGGTGTCTGGCGATGCTCGCCGGCCCCGGCGGCGGCAGAAGGTCCGAGGATGGCTTCGAGATCGTGGAGGTGCCGTCGTCGCGGCGTGGTCCTCTGGATCGGGTCATGGACCGGTTGGCACGCCGACCGATTCCGGGATTCGTGCGCCGCCGCGGCCCGAAGACCCCCTCCATTCTCGTGATCGCATAGGGCATCGCCGAAACGCACTCCCCCATCTGGTGAAAATTCTTCGACAAATGTGGGAGTGTCGTGCGGAGGCGCTTCCTCCCGGGCAGTCGGCACGAAAATCGCGCTCCGCCATCTGGTATATTTACTCCACCAAAAGGCGGCATGAGATTTCGGTTTTTCGCGACGATCCCTTATATGGTGGAGAAAGTTCACCAGATGCGGGAGTCCAATGTGACCAGCGAGCCGAGTAGGGTCCGCCCCTTCCTGTCGTCGCGCCCCGTGTTCACGCGGCAGCAGTTCCGGGACATCGCCGAGGCCGGCCGGTCCACCAACGCGGCGGACACGCTCCTCAGGTACTACGTCGCCACGAAGAAGGTGGTGCACGCGGCCCCCGGGGTCTACGCGACCGTTCCTCCCCACCTCGATTCCGGGACGTTCACGCCGGACGCCCTTCTGGTCGCCTCCATGATACGGGACGATGGAGTCCTGGGGTATCACACGGCGCTCGGGCTGCACGGCCTAGCCTATTCCGAGGGGGGCGAGACCGTCGTCCTGAGCTCGGGCAAACCCTGGCAGGTCGACACGATCTCGGGTCCGGTCCGTTTCGTCATGCAGCCGGCACCTTTGCGCCGGGGCGGGATGGAGGGCGACGGGGTCGAGACGATCGACCGGCGCGGGCTCGACATCCGCGTGACCGGCGTCGCCAGGACGATCGTCGACTGCCTGGAGCGCCCGGATCTCGCAGGCGGCGCGGAGGAGATCGGGTACGCGCTCGGCTCCGTCGAGTTCGTCGACGTCGAGGCCGTCCTGGCCACGACTTTTGCGCGCGGAAACCGTACCTTGGCGGCACTGGTCGGCTGGTGGCTCGAGAAGCGACGGGACGACTTCCTCGTCGACGACGAGACGCTCGATCGTCTCCGCGAAGTGGTGCCCCCGGCGACGCGCGCCGTGATGGGGGCCGACCCGGAGAGTGGCGTTCGGACCGGCGACTGGAATCTGATCTTGCCTTCGGAGCTGGCCGGCCCTGCCTTCGAAGACGTGGACCCGGGGATGAGACCGTGATCTCGATCGAACGCCTGGAGCGCATCGCCGCCGACTATGCCTTCCAACCCGCCACCACGGAGCGCGTGATCCGGCTGACCGACGTGCTCCAGCGCCTCGCCAAGGATCCGGTCGTCGGAAAGGCGACCGCGCTGAAGGGTGGGACGGCGCTGAACCTGTTCTACCTGGGCCTCGATCGGCTCTCCGTCGACATCGACCTCAACTACGTCGCGTCCCCCGATCGCGAGACGATGCTGAAGGACCAGAAGGCGCTCAACGACCGCATTCCCCGGCTCATGAGGAGCTGGGGCTACACCGTGACCCGAGACGCATCGAGCGAACACGCCGGTGGCAAGTGGCGCTTCCGGTACAACTCGGCCTACGGCCGGCAGGGCACCCTTGAGATCGACGTCAACTATCTCTACCGGAGTCCTTTCTTCGGAGTTCATACCCTGGACAGCGTTGATCTCGGCGGCTATGTAGCAAAGAACGTCCAAGTCGTTGATCTTCACGAAATATGTGCAGGTAAACTTGTTGCTTTCGTTGCGCGACGTGCTTCGCGCGACCTGTTCGATGCTTGGCGTCTGCTTCACACCGACGGTATCGACTGGAATCTGGTCAAGAACGCCATGTGCGCGATCGGAGCCGCGTCGCGGGACCTCGATTGGCGGAACGTCAGCCTGGACGGCTACGACTACGACCTGAACGACTTCCAGTCGAAGCTGCTCCCGTGCGTGAAGCGCGGCCTCATCGACGATGCCGGCGGCGCCGACGCATGGTGCCGTCGCGTCCTGGAGGAGTGCCAGGACCGGCTCTCCGGCCTCTACGAGCCCGACGAGAACCAGATGCGCTTCCTCGACGCCGTCTACGAGGAGGGGCGGCTCGATGCCGGCCTGCTCGACGTCCCGGACGAGGTGCGGGTCCACATCAAGGCCTTCCCCGCACTACTCTGGAAGTGCCGAAACATCTCGGAGCACGCGGCACGCACCGCCCCCGGCCCGCGGCTCTGAGGGGCTCGGAGAAGGTCGGGGCTGCGCAGCAGGCCTCCGTGGACGCCCGCTGTGCGACGGGCGGCCCGGATGGGGACCGTCCGCCCTTATGGCCTCAGGCTCTCAGGTTTGCGGCGCTCTCCTTGCCGCTACGCCGATCCGCCTCGACGTCGTAGGAGATCTTCTGTCCTTCGTTGAGACCGCGAAGGCCTGCGCGCTCGACGGCCGAGATGTGGACGAACACGTCCTTGCCGCCGTCATCCGGCTGGATGAAGCCGTAGCCCTTGGTCTCGTTGAACCACTTCACGGTACCGGTAGCCATGGTGATGTCCTGGTGGTCGTTCGGCCGCCGAGAAGGCAGGCCGTAGACCCGAACCGCCGGCTTCGATGGCCTGTTCCCGAACCCCGAGTCGATCCGGATCCCGGTGTCAGGGGCGAGGGGAAGCCACCGGATCCGGAGCCGACGGACGGCGGATGCGCCCCGCATCGTCGATGTCGATCAGGCCTGCGAGCGCACCATGCACGATCGGCGACCAGGACGAGTAGTTTCGGCCGTAGCCCGCTGCAGAAGCCAGGGTCTCCCCGTCCTGCGGCAGCTGTTCGCCGAGGGCCGGAACCATGCGATCGCGATCCTCAGGGCGCAGAAGGGGCGCCAGCTCGGCCAGCGCCTGGAACAGCCCGCCCTTGTGGATCGCGGGATACGCGGGACGCGGCATGCGGGTGTTGCCCACGAGGGCGGCGGCATCCGCCATGCGGCCCACGGCCACGAGATGGGCGGCCTCCGTCGCCACGTACAGGCCCGGGCACCACGTCTCCGGATCCGCCCGGGTGGTGTTCCCGGGCAACCACGCCGCCGCCAGGAGACCGTGGGCGAGGAGGCGGCCCAGCAGCGAGCCGGGGACGGTCTGCGGCGTTCCGGACTTGAGCGACAGCTGCGCGGCCGGCGCCCCGGGTTCGACCGAGAGGACGGGAAGGCCGATCGTGGCCCGGGCGAGCACGCGCGCGGCGGCGGGATCGGCCGCGATCTCGGCCAACCGCCGGCGGGTCCCGCAGACGTCCGACAGCCGTTCCTCGGCATTCGCGATCGCTCGCTCCGCCTCCCCCGCCCGGACGAGTTCCTCCGCGGAGAGCGAGGTCAGCTCCATCCGATGTCCGCCGGCCGTCGACTTCACGCCCGCGGCGGCGACGGCCTCGGCGAGGATCGGCATCAGGTCTTCGTCGAGCCGGCGGGCGATGGGCCTCCAGGTCACGACGGGGGCGGATGGCTCTCCTGCCAGCATGAAGCGGACGCGCGAGGCGTTCGCCATGAACTCCACGCCGGCCTCTGAGCGGCCCGTGACGTAGATGTCCCCGGCGGATCGGACCACGTCCTCGGCGGACTGCCAGCGCCTTCGAAGAGCCTCCCTCCGTCGGCCGTCCTCCGCGGCGGCGACGCCGGACACCCTGGCGCGGCTCCAGGCCACCGGAGACGGCGCGCCCGGGCCGATGAGCCGTACGGCCTCGTCGAGCGTGGCCGCGGCCTCGCGCTCGCGATCGTGGCGGATCACCAACATGACGGGTTCGACGCCGGCGGCGACGGGGGAGACCAGGGACGTGAAGGCGTTGCCCCCGTGCTCCGCCAGGGCGGCGGCGTAGGCCTCGGCCTCGGACGCTGAGCGGAACGTGCGCAGGCTCAACTCGCCGGCGGGCAGGTCCGTCGGATCGGCGATGCACGCATCCGGAGGATCCTGGCCGAACCGCGCGAAGCGGTAGCCCGAAGGCTCCCCCTCGTCGCGGACGAGGGGGAGGGTGCCGTGGAGGCAGCAGGGCGCGTACGCGTCCTCCGCGGCGGAAGCCGCCTCAGCGGGCGGCATGCAGAGCGACGAGCCGGCGACCGGTGAGGGAGGCCGACAGGTCCCGGATGTCCGGCCGCGCCAGGAAGTCGGCGAGCGGCATCGACTGCATGGCCTTCGGCAGGTAGGGGCGCCAGGCCGAGAAGGCGCGCTCCAGGAGCTCGTCCTTCCGCCAGTCGTAGAGGGCGCCGCGGGCGACGTCGTCCGACCACCGCTTCCGTTCGCGGACGGTGACCTCGCGGATCATGTCGTGGTTGATCGGGATGGCGCCCGAGCTCAGGCCGTCCTTGTACCACTTCCAGGCGGCTGCGGCTTCGGCCGACGGATTCGTATTGCCGAAGGCCCGGTGCTCGTTGGGACGGATATCCGTCGAGCCCTGCGGAACGCCGAGGATGCTCGGCGTGGACAACCGCTCGAACGTGCCGTCCGCGTTGACCCGGCGGATCGACAGGACGTGCATGGTGCCCTGCCGGCAGTAGGATTCCTTGGTGGCGACGCAGTGGTTGAGGCCGCGGGAGCCGTCGGCGTTCAACGTCGACTCCTCGCCACGAAGGCCCCAGCCGCGCCCCTCGTCCGCCAGCATCCGCGGATCGGTGAGGGGCAGGATGAACAGCCCGTTCGGCGCCGTCATCGCCTGCGCGATCGGCGCCCAGCCGTCCTCGGCGACCGCCTGCAATCGCTCGACGAGTTCGGGATCGCCGCCGCGGACGACGGCGAGCATCTCCATGGCGGTGCCGTGCCACGCACGCGTCGCCAGGAAGGCGCCGGGAGCCGTCTTGGTGCCGATCAGGATCTGGGCGGCGACCTCGCGCGCCTGCCGGCGCTGGATCTCGCCGAGGATCGGCATCTCGTCCGACGCGGCCGACGCGGCGGGCAGCACCAGGGTGCGCGCGAACATGTCGACCATCTCCTCGAGATCGACGCAGGCCGCGCGGAGCGCCTCGACGCTCTCGTCCGGCGGCGGCGGGTTCCGCCGCCACTCGGCGATGCCCTCAGCGTCGAGACCTTGGGGCGGTCTCCGCTCCATGGCGGCCTTCGCCGTCCGCCTGCGGAACTCGGCCCACTTGCCCTGGGAATCGGCCGCGAGCACGTCGAAGGTGAGCCCGACGCTGGGCAGCATCCGGCCGATCGTCGAGGCGACGGCGGCGAACGCCTCGAAGTCCTCGCGGGTCCGGGGCACGTTCTGCGGCGAGATCGAACCCAGGGCCTCCGCAAGCTGCTCCGGCGCCATGGCGTCCGCCGCCCATTCGATCCCCTGCAGGCGCTTCAGCGCCGCCTTGGGCAGGGTCGGACGGCCGTCCTCGCGCCGGCCCATCGCCATCTCCAGGGCGTCAGCGAGCGAGCTACCGGCGTCGATGCGCATCTTCACGGTCGGCAGGCGCGACATGGCGCCCGCGAGCAGCGGGTAGGTGCCGGCGGCTTGGCGCCGGTGGTCGGCCTTCGGGCCGTCGCCAGCGAAGAACAGGTAGGACGAGACGTCGATCCGGTCGGCCGCACGCAACGCGTGCAGCGCCCGGGCGTCTATCCGCTCGCGCACGCCCTCGAAGCCCGCGGCGTCGAGCATGTGCCCCGCCGAGACGGGATCCGCGTGCGCGGCCTCAAGGCCGATCAGCGCGGCGAGCGCGCCGTCCTTCGGCACCGGACGCCCCGGGATCAGACCGAAGCCGGCGAGCAGCGGGACCAGATTGGTCTCGTCGCGCTGCTCCGGGGTGACGAGACGGACGAGTTCGGCACCGACGCCTTCGGCGCCGCCGCGGAGCGCGGCCTCCGACAGCGGCACCGGGCCGACGCCGTAGGGCACGCCGTCCGCATCGGCGCCGACGAGCCAGCCGATCGGCCCGTCGTCGGATGCGCCGACGACAACGAAGGCCGGGGAATCGCCGATCATCAGCGGGGCGTAGGAGGCATCGGGCTTCATCGGGCACCTCCGGCGGCGAGCAGGCGCGGGCCGTTTTCGTCGTTGGTGTTCGCGGTCGACTTCCTGGTCAGGTAGTCCGTGGACCAGCCGCGCAGGGCGGGAGAGGTCCAGAAGTGGGCCCCGGCCTCGTGGAGGATGGTGAGGTACATCCCGATCTCCTCGCTCTTGGCGATGAGACGCGGCTGCTTCCCGGGTTCGGCGACGGCCTTGGCGAGGAGCTGCTTGGCCAACGCGTTCTCGTAGATGTAGCCGTGCCGGCGCGAGCCCTGGAGAGGCAGCACGACGTCGAAGGCGCCGTCGTTCCGGGGGGTGATCGTGATCCCCGAAGGCGACAGGTCCGGGGTCGAGCGGAGTTCGGCCGCCCGTTCCTTGACGCAGGCGATCGACATGGCCGGCCCGTCGAGCTCGACCGGCACGTCCATCATGCGGTTGCGGCGCGAGACCTGCACGCCCGCCTCCACCTTGCCGTCGGTCGTGCGGTAGACGACCAGCTGGCCGATCTTCGTGTCCACCACGTGCTTCATGGCGCGGAAGAGGTTGCCGCCCAGCAGCTTGACGGTGTCGAGCTTGACCGCGTGCGAGTCGTCGAATCGGCGCAGGATCTTGTCGTACTCCTTGTTGTCCTCCAGCCCGAGGCCGACCTTGAAGACCGGATCCCCCAGGAGGGCGCGGAGCTTGATCCGGCGCGGCTCGACGTCCCCGGGACTGACGAACTCGACCGAGTACTGCGCGGCGACGTGCTCGAAGCCGCGGGGCGGATGGTGGATGGCGGTCACCACGCCGCGCACCACGTCGCCCTCCTCGAAGCCGCCGAAGAAGATCTCGCGGCCGGGCGCGAGTTCCTTGAGCACCTCGGCCAGCCGCTCGATCCGGTTCTTCTGCTCGTGCATGCGCCTGTCGCCGCGCTGCAGGGCCTCCTCGACGTTGGCGAACTTGTCCGACAGGTAGGCCTCCAGGATCACGTCCCGGTTGCGCTCGAGGTGCTCCGCGACCGTGCGGCCACGGTTCGCCGACGCGGAGGTCAGGCCCATCTCCATGGCCTGCATCAGCTGGTCGGACCGCATCGGATCGAGCTCGCGCTCGACGATCGCGTCGTAGACGTAGAGCGGCTCCAGGAACGCGCTGTCGGCATGCTCCACGGCCGCGCCCTCGAAGACGGAGCGCGACGTCTTCTGGACGATGCCGGCCATCTCGCGACGCTTGAGCGGGGTCTCGCCCTTGGCCTCGAGCTCCTCCAGCGTCGCGAGGTACTCGGCGACGAGCTCGTTGACGACCTGCTCCTGCATGGCCACCGGGAGCACCACGAGGCGCGCCATGAACTCGTTGGCCGAGCGGCGACCGACCAGGGCGTCGAGGCCGGCCTGCTGGCTCTGCGTCTCGCGGTTGGCGTCCTCCGAATCCTCGTGGTCGAACACCTGATACCCGAGACGGCGCATCAGGTCGGGACGCGCCTCGGCGTACCGGGTGCAGACGATGTCGCCGACCTCGTTGAGCAGGTCGGGGATGTCCCGGATCAGCAGCGAGGAATCGCGGTTCGAGGTGACGTTGGCGGACAGCTTGCGCAGGCGCGCGTTCCGGATCGCCGCGTTGCGGACCTCGATCGGGAGGCCGGAGTTCAGCGTCTCGATGCGCGGGCCGACGACCTGGTCGTAGCGCGCCGCGCGGCCGTAGGTCTGGACCTGCTTCAGCACGTCGGCGGCCGGCTCCAGCTCGATCATCACCCGCTTGCGCTGGTCCTTGAACCGCTTGGACGCGTGGAGATCGATGCCGGTCGAGCCGGACTTGTTGATGACCAGCGCGTCGACGTCGCCGTTGTTGAAGGCGTTCTTCACGACGACCTTGTCGACGTTCGGACGGCGCACGACCCGCCCGTCCTCGATCTCGACGCCGCGGCCGGTGATCTCGTCGCAGGTGTAGCCCGCGTCGCGGATCCTGGTCTTCACCACGTCGATGGCCGAGATCGGCAGATCGGGGATCGCGTCGATGGCGGCCCGGAGCTTGCCGACCATGTCGGCGATCCGCACGTCCTCCAGCGACAGATCGCGCTCGAAGCGGCTGCCGTCGGCGCGCATGGACGAGATCGAGCAGAGGCGCGTCACCGTCCGCTGCACCAGCGTCGAGAAGTTCGGGAAGCGCGAGCCTTCGAGGGCGTCCTCGTCCTCCGCGAGTTCGGTCAGCAGCTTCTCGATGGTGCTGTCGGCGACGATGATCGGCTTCTCGCCCTCGGCCAGGGCGGAGAGGGACCGCTCGATCGCGAGGTCGGTGTTGATCGCCGTGACGAAGAGCTTCGAGAGGGTCTGGAGCGGCGAGCCGAAGCCGGTGCGGCGGAAGACGGACGGCTTGCGGCGCGCGCCGTCCTCGGGATCGGCCTCGGCCGGCTCGACCGCGCGGTTGTTGATCTCCTTGATCTTGCGCTCGACCATCTGCTGGAGCTGCGCCATGTCGCCGAGGATCGGCGCCAGCAGGTCCATGAACATGCGGTTGCGCTCGGCCAGGGCCGGATCGTGGATGGTCGTGAACTCCATCGACGACAGGTCGTGCTCGCGGCGGACCATGACGCCGTCGGCCACCAGCATGGTCGAGAAGATCTCCTGGATCGTCTCGCCGCCGCGCATGAGCATCTCGGCCAGCTTGTCGGCCGACATCCCCTCCGGCAGCAGCCGGTGGAAGAAGGACATGGACTTCGCGTTGCGGCCGAAGGTGGCCGACGCGTAGACCACGTTGCCGGCGCGCCGGACGATCTCGTTGACGTTGTTGGCCGTGTTGCTCTCGCCGGACGAGGCGTTGTGGCACTCGTCGAGGATGACGACCGTGTCCTTGTCGATCACCGAGATCAGGAACGCGGCGCGGTCGGCGGGCGTGTGGCCGGGGCCCGGAGGTGCGATGCCACGGACCACCTTGCCCTCGGGCGAGCGCCAGAGCGGCAGCTTGTTGAGGGTCGAGTAGCTGCCCATCATCAGGTTGTTGTCGTCGGGCCAGCGGCCGTCGGCGATCAGCTTCTTCATGGCCGCCGCGTTGGCGCCCTTCAGCACGACGCCGCCGGTGGTCTCGTCGATGATGTTCGCGCCGTCGTTGAGGATCAGCGGCTTCACGAGGTCGGTCGACCGGGTGTGCGCGAGGTCGCGGTAGACGTCCGAGAAGTTCATGGGCTTCTCGGTCAGGTAGACGACCTTCTTGTCCCGGAGCACCTCGCGCCGCGCGATCGCGGCCTGGGTCCGGCCCTTCCCGACGCCGGCCTGATCGGCGATCAGCAGCCCGCGGCCGCGGTCGTCGGCGTGGACGTAGAGGCCGAGGGCGTCGATCTGTTCGACCGACAGCACCTCGCCGAGTTCCTCCTTCGAGTAGCCGAACTCGGTCGCGACCAGCTGATCCAGGTCGCCGTAGCGCTTCACCACGCGGCCGAGCGCCTCGCGGGTCGCGCCTTCGAGGGCGCGCGGCACCATGGTGCTGGCGACGCCGGCCCGGCTCGCGGGCTGGTAGGGGGCCTGGTACTCGTTGCGAGCGAGCGTGCCGTCCATGCGGCCGCCGAGCGACAGGCCGGCCTCGGGCGCGTCGGCGCGCATGCGGCTGGCCGCCATCTCGGACACCCAGGTCCAGAGGCCGCCGTATTCGCCGATCTCGCGGACGCGCAGCGCCTCCTCCGGCGCGACGTCCAGCGGCGTCGGACGGCGGCTGCCGAGCGTCATCATCCGGACCGAGCTCGCGCCGGGACGTCCGGCCGCGAGCGCCCCGTCGACGTCGGCCACGCCCTCGACGACGTAGCCGCGGCCGAGCTTCTTCTGGAAGGCGACGAGCAGTTCGTCCGCATCCGGCCCGTCGGCACGAACGGCGAGCACCGAGCGGCCGTCGGCCGCTCGCCGGTCCAGGAGGGCCTCGATGGCGGCGAGGCGCTCCCGAAGCGGCATGTCGGCGCCGAACGGCGTGCCGACGAGCGTGACGTCGTGGGCCTGGGGGCCTGTCCCCGACTGCACGACCTCGCTCCGGCCGGCCGACGCCGAAGCGGTGGCCTTGGCGGCGGACTGGGCGCCGGGGGCAGTTCCGCCCACGACGGTCCGGGCGCCCGCGATCGGCGTCGCGATCCACTCGCCTCCGCCGATGTCGGGCACGAACACGGTCCGGCCGGAGAGTTCGGCCGAGGTGCCGGCGAGGCGCTGGGCCGCGACGGCCAGGGGTAGCGAGGCCCCCGCGCGCTCCTCGACGGCGAAGAGGGTCGGAACCGTCTCCTGGAGGCTGCAGGCGCTGTTGTAGATGTCGCGCAGCGAGACCTTCGTCTTCGAGCCGAGCCAGCGGCCCGCGGCGCCGGCGAGGGCCGATCGGGCGTCCGACATCTGGCGCTCGGTGGGCTGCTCGGTCGAGAAGGCCGTGCGGGCGAATTCCGTCAGCTCGTCCTCGCGCAGGATCCGCCCGGTCTCCACCTCGCGCATCAGGCCCTCGGCCGCGACCGCGAGCGAATCCTGATCGGCCGCCCGGAGGAAGAGGCCGGGCTGCGGCGGCTGGATGTCGGCCTCGTGGACGATGTTGCCGCCCTGGTTCTTCAGGAACCGGCGTCCGTCCGCGAGGGCGAGGACCTGCTGCCGTGCCCGGTTCTGGCCGAGCGGCCGCGCGCGCGACATCTCGCCGGCGTCGACGGTCGGTGCGGAGCCGGAGGTCCTGCGCGCGGCGGTGGTAGGATCTCGGAGGTCGTCGGTGATCTCGGCGACCGCGCGGGTGACCGGCTCGCAGCCCGGGAACACGCTCTTGTAGCTGTAGACCGAAGGCTGTTCGTCGGCACCGTGGGTGCGATACCAGTTCCCCTTGCCGTCGCTTTTGAAGCCGAGTCGCTTGTACAGCTTGTCGTCGGCCTCCCTGGCGCCGCGCAGCACGAGGACTGATTGACCCGCGGTGGTGATGACGCGGCGTAGGTCAAGCCCGTATTCGGAAAGGTCCGGCCACTTCCAGATGGTGGTGGGTTCGATCTGTCGGGCCATCAGCCTGTCCGCGCCTTCCGTTCGCAGGAGCTTGTTTGCGATCTTCGCAAGGGGCAACCCCGAAGGAACGAATCAGCGCGCACCGGCGAGGCCGAGCACGAAGGAACCGAGCATCGCGGCCGCGACGGCGAGATCCCGCCAGACCCAGTGGACCCGCGCCGGACGGGACGTCTCGGGAGGGCGTACGGCGAACAGGCCGTCGGCGTCGAACACGACGACCAGCGCGTCTCCCGGCGACAGGCCTGCCGCCTCCGCCGTGGAACGCGGAATCGCGATCCTCCCGGGATCCGGAGCAGGGCAGGAAGCGGTCTCCCCGGATGGAGGCTCGACGACGGCGGGCCCGGCGAGGGCCTCTCTCACGGACGACAGCAAGGCCGCCTCGCGGGAGAACTCGAGGAGTACCGTGCGTCGGCCGGGTCTGGCCGGGTGGACCGGCATCCGCCGATCCGCGAGCATGCCGTCGAGATCGCCGTCCGGCACGCCCAGGGTACGCAGCACCGAGCCGTCGTCCGCGACCTCGGCCACCAGCACCCGGTCGCCGGGCCAGTCGCACCCGAGACGCGACACCTCCGCGGCCTCGAGAACCAGCAGAAAGCTTCCGTTCACGAGGCGACCTCCCTGGCCGAGGCGGTCAGCAGCGCGTCCGCATCTTCGCCGTCCGCCCGCGGCGACATCCCCAAGGCGAAGTGGCGCCCCGTCTCGAAGGGGCCTTCGACCTCGATCGCGAGGATCGGAGGCCGGCCGTAGGTGCCGAGACGGATCATCCCTGCCGCGAGGCCGGCCCGGGACGAGAATGCGCCTCTCCATGCGAAGGGATCGCCGACTCCCTTGCGTGCCCCCGTCGGAAGAGCGGCGAGGGTCGCGGACGCCTGCGCGGCGAGCAGGGTCGCCGCGGAGCGGAGCCAGTAGCCGCCGCCGACCCGCGCGAATTCGGTGCGGACCAGCACGCCCTGCGGGGGTATGGCGAAGGTGCCGAACTCCGGCGGAACGACGCCCGGCAGTTCGTCGAGCCTCGGGTCGGCCTCCAGGGCCGCATCCATGGATTCGACGACGGCGAAGGCGGTCTCCTGGAGCCTGTCGCCGGAAAGGCACGAGATCCGGACCGCCCACGCTTCGGCATCAGGCCTGTTGACCACCGTGGTCCGGACGTGCGGGAGCGACCACCAGCCCGGAAGGCCGATCCGCGACCGCAGCATGTTCCCGAGGCTCCTCTGCGAGACGATGCGGTCGAAGCGCTCTCCGGGCGTGGAGATGTCGGCGGCGTCGACCGAGGCTTCCGCCGCGAGGCGGTCTAAGGCTGCGATCTCCTCCGCGCGGCCGAGTATCTCCGCCGCGGTCTCGAGCGCCTCGCCGTCGAGATCCGCCGGCAGGCGGAAATCCCAGTCCCCGGCCGCAGGCGCGAGGGGGACGGTCGAGATGCCGGAGCCGCCAAGCGCGTCGCGGACCGCGCCGAACCCGCCGGGTATCTCCCCGAAGGCGCCGTCTCCGGCCGCCACGCCGAAGCAACGCAGGAACAGCGCGTCGGGCGGGGTTGTCGCGACCACTGCGGCCGCGTCCTCGATGCGGAACCTGCTGGTGCGTCCGTGCCTGCGAGCCATTTGCCACCGAAGGAACCGCCGATGTCCATACCTGACCGGATCGGTCCGCTCTGACAAGACGAAGGAACGGTTGCGCGCCGGCGCGAAGCCGCCCATCATCCGCCCATGAGCTCCTCGCGCATCAAGGCGTTCGCCATTACGACGGCGCTGACCACCGTGGCGTCATGGATGGGCGGTCACGCCTACGGGTTCGTCCACGACTACGGTCGGCACGCGCTCGCAGGCGGCCTCTGTCTGGCCGCGCTGACCGCCGGCGTCGTCCTGGTCCGGCGGGCCTGAGGGGGGGCATCGGTTTTTTCATCGTTCGGGGCCACACTCCGGCATCGGAGATGACCATGGACCCGCTGCCCGATTCCGAGACCGGCTACTACCTGGAGGACGGCACGCCCTACAAAGGGGGCGTCTTCGAGGATCCCAAGGGGAAGCCGTTCGGCGAAGCCGACGTCGAGTGCTGGAAGTGCGGCGGCAGCGGTCGCTGGCGCGGCCGCAGGCAGTGCTTCGCCTGCAAGGGCGAGAAGACGATCGAGGAGCAGGTCCGGCTCTACACCGGCCCGCAGCTCGAGAAGCGCGAGAAGCAGCGGCTCAAGCGCCGGGAGGCCGCGTCCGCCGCCGCCAAGGTGAAGGAGGCCGAGATCGCGACCCGGTACGTCGCGTTCAGGGACGAGAATGCCCACATCTTCGAGCGGGCGGAGGCCCACCGGGCCGACAAGTTCGTCGCCGAGATGCTGGTGAAGGCCGAGATCTGGGGCTCGCTGACCTGCGCGCAGCTCGACGCGCTCGCCGAGTGCCTCGACAGGCGGGACCGGATCGCGCGCATCTACGCCGACTCGAAGCCCGTCGCTTCGCCCGGCGACCGGATTGAGGTCGAGGTGACGTGCACCGGCAGCGCGAAATGGCTGCAGAAGAAGTTCAAGGGCCGCGGGCGCGAGGAGATGTGCCTGACCGACCTCGTGGACGGGGAGGGCAACGCCTTCTACGCGATCACCCCGAACTTCGGCATGAGCGAGGGGCAGCGCGCCGTCGTGAAGGGGACCGTGAAGACCCACGACGAGCGCCCGGGCTGGCATCGCACCCAGCTGATCCGCATTGCCGTGGTGGAGGTCCTGCCCGCGCTCTCGCCGGAGGAGATGCGGGTGCCGGAGGCGGCGCCGCGTGCGGCGGCCTTCGTCGTCGACGAGGACATGCTGGAGGCGTTGGCGCCGGCGGCGTAGGAGCTGCGGCGATCACCTCGGCGAGGGCGGGGTCCGCTCCTCCGGCGGCTCGCCGCCGTCCACGTTCGCGTCGGCCGGACCGCCGGCCAGGTTTTCGATGCGACGGATCTGGGGTGCGACGAGACCTTCGGCGAACGCGCTTAGATCCGTGACACGGCCGTTCACGAGGTGCGAGTAGGCGTGGCGGAGCTCGGCGGCGATCCGTTCGAGCTCGACCCTTTCGACTTCGACCGTTCCCGGGCGATCCGTCACACCGGCGCCCCGACGACCTCGCCGATGTAGGCGTGCACCGAGCGCTCGATCACGGCATCCAGCATGGCGTCCGGGGAGGCGCCGGCGGCCGTCATGCGCTTGCGGGCGACATCGATGAAGATCGGCTCGATCCCGATGGCCGTCAGACCGGCGACCAGCACCTCGGGCTGCATCGAAGACGCCAGCGCCGCGAAGGGCCCGTCAGAGATCTGATGGAGCGAATGCCGAAGGGCGTGGGCGAGCGTCTCCGCCGTGGTGTCGATCCCGAGGGAGGACAAAGCGTTCGCGACGACGCCGCCGTCGGAGGAAGGCGTGGCCACGATCTTACCGATCAGCATACGAGGGCTCCAGGGGGAGCGACGTGCCGCTCCTTCCTGCAGATTAGGACGTGGACGCCGCCGCTCCAATAGCCAAGTCGGTCGACACCTTCCAACGGATCGCGGATCCTTACCGGGGCCTTGCCGCCGTTGCATCCTTGCGTCACCTTCGCGAAGGAATGGAGCCGGGCGTGTCGAGAGAACGGATCGGATGGATCGTCGCGGCCGGCGACGCCGCGGACCTCGCGCGTGCGGTGGGGGCCGTGCGCGAGCAGGTCCGCAATGCCGGCATCGGGCTGCTCGCCTCGGCCGCGGCGGACGCGGCCGCCCGGCTGTTGGATCTGCACCATGCGGGCATCGTCGAGCGCGCCGCCGAAGGAAGTCCGCTTGCCGATGCCATGACCGATCTGCAGGGCCGCAGGGCGTCCGAGCGCGCGCGCAACCGCTACGACGCGACTCTCGACGTCGCGGTGAACCTGACGCCGGTCGCCGATCGGATCCTGATCGTGCCGGCCTGCATGCCGGCATCGCTGGCCCTGGACTTCGATCGGCGCGACGACCTGCTTCCGGCGACTTGGTGGCAGGGGGAGCGCCCGAAGGACGTCGCGGAGCGCGAATGGCGTGCGCGCGGCCGGATCTGGGCGGCCTACGATGCGCTGCCGCGCTTCGGGCGCGATCTGGTGCTCGATTTCTTCGGCGACAGGCTCCCGAACCCTTCGGCGAAGACCGTCGCCAAGCGGATGCCCTCGCTGGCCGTGCGGGCCGAGCGGACGGCGCTGGCGAAGCTCTCGGTCGAACGCTTCGGCCGCCCCGAGCCGCCGGGAGCGAAGGGCGCTGCCCTGGCCGAATGGCTCTCCACTCCGGAGGGCCGCGCGCGCTTCCAGGACGCCAAGCGGGACTACGCCGCGCTGCTCCGGGAGAGGTTGGGCGAGGCCGCCCTGGGGCGTTACGGCGAGCGGCGCTCGAAGCGGGCTCCGCGGCAGACCGGCCCGGTGCCGATCGACCACGCCGACATCATGCAGACCCATGACGGCCGCACCTTCATGGCCGTGATGGATGCGGGCCTCGCGCCGGCGGCGCGGGTGCACATCCAGGTCGGGGACAATTTCATCACCGTCGTCCAGAATGGAGTCGTCAAAGGCCAGATCGACCGCATTCCGGCGCCGACCATGGACATCCTGCGCGGCTTCAGGGACCTGATCCTGGTCGAGCTCCGATGGGAGGGTGACCGGCGCGTCCCCAAGGCCCAGCACAGGGCGCTCGTCCAGGACATCGGCGCGAAGGGCGTGCTCGAGTCCAGCATGGCGCGATGGCAGACCAAACGACGGACGACGCGCCCGGCACGGGGCGGGATCAGCGAGGAGACGGAGCAATGGATCAGAAGCTGAGCGGCGCGTCCGGTCACGGCGCCATGGACGAGAACCTCCTCGGGCTCGCGAACCCGATGGCCACGATCCCGATCGGCCGCGAGGATCTCGTCGGCGAGGACAGGCCGGGGGCAGGCCTGTCGGAGAGCGTCCGTGCGTTCGTAGCGGACGGCGGCCGTTCGAAGCTGAAGGCCGCGAGAGACGCGCAGCCCCTGGCGGCTCCGCCGCCGTCGTCCGTCGCTCCCTCCGACGCTCCCCGGTCGGCCCCGCGCACCCGCTACGCCGACGATCCGGAAGGCGACGTGGCCGAAGGCGGGAAGGTCTGAGAGGGGCGGGAAGTCCGGTCTCAACCGTCCGTCAACCACGGCCTTAGGAACCGCGCGCGGAACGCCTCCTTCGCGCGTATCCTCTCGGCATGAACCGACGCATTCCCCTCCCGCCCGCCGTGGCCCGGATCTACAAGGCGGTGGCCGAACTCTCGGCCGCCTATCCCGGGCGCAGCTTCACGCCGGACGGGCACCTCGTCGGATCGATCGGAGAGGTCGTCGCCGCGGAGGCCCTCGGCATCACGCTCCATCGCGGATCGTTCCCGGGTCACGACGGCGTCGACGCGGACGGACGGCAGGTCCAGATAAAACTGACCGCCGGCAGCGAGGTGGCGATGTACGCGACCTGCGTGCGGCTCGTCGTGCTCAGGATCGTCTCGCCCTCGGAGGCCGAGATCGTGTTCGACGGCGAGGGGGCGCCGGCGTGGACGGCAGCCCGCAAACCTGGGAAGAACGGCCAACGGGTGATCACGCTGAAGAAGCTCCGCGCGATCGCGGAGCAGGCAGCGAGAGACGGGATGGCCGAAGCCGCATGAAGTCGCCGCGTGGCATCGGGATCGAATCCCGCGGCGAGCGCCGTCGCAGGGAGAAGGAGGCCGTGGCCGCCTGGGGCCGCGTGCTCGATCGCAGGGCCGCCGTGCAGGCCTCCGGCGCCGGCTTCCACGTCGACGACGAGTTGCGGGAGTTCCTGTCGCTCTACAACGAACGGCTCGATGCGGACGTCGAAAACCCCACGATGCCATTCAGCTTCGGCATCATGCAGGGCTTCCTCGAGATGCGGCGGGACGGCCCGTTCGCGTCGTACGAGATGGCCGTCGAGCGCGACCACGCCTACTCGGTCGGCGACTTCGTCGAATTCGTGCGGGAGGGCCGCTGCCAGGATGCCGGCCGGGCGCGTCTGGAGGCGCTGCCCGAAGGGGTGGTCCACAACTTCACGGCGCTGGGCAACATACGCGAGCACGCGTTCGTCGATACCGACGGCGAGGCCTTCGCCGTCAGCGGCATGTCGCTGGTCCGCCGGGGATCCCGTCTGCACTGGATGATGATCGGCGGAACGGTCTGCGACCTCGCCGAGGCGACCGAGAAGCTCCAGGCCTTCTATCGGCACATCCAGGCCGAGGGTGAGATCGTGGTCAACAGGGACCGGGGCGTGGATTTCAGCCGACAGGTCGCCGCCCCGCTCGGAGACCTCGACGGCGTCTGGAAGACCGTCGCGTTCGGCCTGTTCGATCTCGACCGCATGACGCACGAGAGCCGGACGTTCGCCCGCGACGAAGGGCAGTCCCGCACGATGGTGTCCGACGACCCGGGGAGCCTCGGCATCGACGACGTGTCGAAGGCGACGCCGGCGCAGATCGAGGGCATGAAGGCCTTCGCCGCGCGCGTGGACGAGCACCGCATCGTATTCGACGTCGCGGAGACCCTGTTCCAGCTGCCCGCCTACTTCGCCTTCCGGATCCACTTGGTCCGCGAGGTCGAAAGGCGCACCGCGGCCGGACGTGGTGCCGGACGCGACGCGGCCCGCGTGCTCAGGGCGCCCCGCGACAGTCGGATCGGCGTACGCCGCATCGAAACCCTCGAGATCCTCAACCTGGAGCCGGGCGGCGGAACCCGCTCCTACACCCCGCCCCGATTCCAGGTGGACGTCGGCGGGTTCTGGCGGACCCTCCGGCCCGGGTCGATCGGGAAGGACCGGAACGGACGGCCCGAGCCGGGTCGCACGTGGATCGACGGCCACGTCCGCTGGCGCGATCGTCCATCGCGCAGCGGCGTCGTCACCGTGAAGGCACCCGTGGGGCCCGCCCTCGCGCGGGCAGAGCGCATTCAGGCGGCGGGAGGCGTGGTCTCGCTCACCGCCGGGGACTGAACTAGGCGGCCGCGAACACGGGGGCGTCGAGGCCGAGATCGAGATCCGCCTCGACGGAGGCCTCCTTCCGGATGCGGTCAATCAGGGGTTCGGCCGCGGCCATCACCGCCGCCTCGAATCCCGAACGCGCGAACACCTGCTCCACCACGGCGACGTCCGCCGGCCCGGTCACGTGGAGCACGCCCTGGAACACCTTGTCCTTCCGGATCCCGATGAGGTGTCCTTCGCCACGCGCGGCCGCGAGGCCGAGATCCGAGATCTCGGACATGCCGAGCGCGGCGGCCGCCCTTCGGGCATCCGTCAACGTGCAGATCTCGCTGACGGCGAACCCGTTGCGGAAGTCGGCGGCGGCATCGAACGCGTGGTCGAACCAGTCGCGCCCGGGCACGCGCATCTCGAGGGCCTCGACGAAGTCGGCGGCCGCCTCCTTCATCGCCGCGAGCTTTCCGCTCTCCTCGTCCATCGCGTGGTTGTTGTACGCATCGATGGACCAGGGCCCGGGAGGCCGCGCGGGCCGCTCCAGGGCGAAACCCTCGAGCAGGCTGTGCGCCGCCTCCCGGGTCGCCGAAACGAGACGCGGCGTGACGATGCCCCGTGAGGCCTCCCTGGCGTCCATGAGACGGAGGAGCGCCAAGCCGGTCTGCTTCGACATGTGCCGGAGGTAGTAGCGGTTCTCGGTCGTCAGGTTCCACGAGGCGCCCTTCGCCTTCGACTTGAAGTCGTCGAAGGCGAGCATCTCCGGCCGGACGACGTCGACCGACGTATGGTCGAGCACGGTCGTGTTGATGTCGAACTTCTCCTCGACCCGGCGCGTGCGGCGGTGGCGCCAGCTGCCGGTCGTACGCTCCACGGTCCGCTTCCCGCCCTCGCTCTCGACCTTGCGGGCATGCGCGTGGACCTCGTCCACGATCTCGTCCTTGCGGTGGAGCGGAACCGCCTTGAACGACCCCGTCCGGCCGATGTCGGCCATGTAGAGGAACCCGGTTGATGTCGTGTCGCTGGAGGGTATGACGACGACCTCGAAGGCCTTCCGGGTCTGGTCGTCGGTCGGGGTGTGCTGAAGGGCGGTGATCACCGGTTCGGCGGTCCGCATCACGACCATCCCGTCGACCACGCGCATGTCGAGACGTGCCCGGTCGGCGGCGCAGGCCTTGTACTCGCCGATCTGGTTGTGGACCATCATCTTCATCTTGCCGGACGCGCGCAGGGCATCCGGGTCCTCAATGACGGTGTCCACCCAGTACCAGAGGTTCACGTCGCCGCGGGCCACCGCGAACGGGTCGACGCCTTCCTCCCTTCGGCGATCGAGACGCGCCTGGATGTCGTCCGTCGATCCGACCTCGACCCAGTAGTCGTTGTCGAAGAACAGGACC
The DNA here is from genome assembly GCA_963990595.1 of uncultured Methylobacterium sp. Classification (GTDB taxonomy): domain Bacteria; phylum Pseudomonadota; class Alphaproteobacteria; order Rhizobiales; family Beijerinckiaceae; genus Methylobacterium. The sequence goes on along the minus strand of CAXDNE010000001.1, from coordinate 54,052 downwards.
GCGCGCGGGCGGCCGTCGATGGCGGAGAAGACCGCCTGCTGGCGGTCGCTCTGCTTCTCGGGGTCCCAGACCTTCGCCTTCTCCAGCGCCTCCAGCCGTCCGGGCATTCCGAAGCGGCCGACGAGCGGAGCCGGCCCCGAATGCTCGGGGATCTCGACGGTGGTGGTCGTCAGGCCGTAGCCGTTCGAGTCCTTCCGGGCGCCCTTGCGACGGCACAGGTACTGGTAGGGGATCGTGAGATCGACGCGCATGTCAGCGTACTCCGCCTGGAGCCATCGCGGGTGCGGCGGCGTGGAACGTGCGGCCGAGGTGGCGATCGACGACCGCGGCGACGGCCTCGACGTCAACGTCGGGAGAGATCGCCACGAGGCGGAGGCCGTCCTCGTCCTCGGCGATCAGCGCCTGCCGCCCCGACCTGTAGTCGACGCCGCCGGCACCGACGATCGCGACGTGGAGCCTCGTGCGCCCCTCGGCGCAGGCGGTAGTCTCGGCGGAAAGGTCGACGTCGTAGAGTCGTTCGAGCACCCGCGCGTCGAACAGCGTGGTGATCTGATGGACCGAACCGCGTTCGTCGAAGAGGATCGGATCGCCTTCCAGATGCTGCTCCCAGGACGCGTCCGGCTTCCGGAACTCCCAGCGTAGCAGAGCCTCCTCCGCGAGGCCCCGCACGCTCCCCAGGACCTCGCCGGACTTCTCGACGAGGTTCGACGAACGCCCCTTGGACCAGGAGCCTGTGTACTGCTCGGCCTGCGAACGCCAGTCGTTCATCTGCTGCTCGGACGGCCCTTCCATGGCGGCGATGTCCTGGAGGACCTGGAGCAGCATGGGCGTCACCTCGCCAGCGCACTCGGTGAGCGCGTCGCGCAGGTCGTAGGCCTTGTCGAGCACCTCGACCCAGACCTCGTCCGGCTTCGACATGACCGCCTCGAGCGCCGCCTTCGCGGATCCGAGGACGGCCTCGCGGTGAGTCGCGGCCTCCCAGATGCCCGGGCGCAGGATCTCGATCTCGAGCTTCTCCCGAAAGCTCTCGTCCTCGGCACCGGCACGAACCGGCCTGACGCGTTCCTGATACTCGAGGGCGCGATCGAGCTCGTCGAGATCGAACACGAGGTGGTGGTTGCCGTGCACCGTCTCGCCAGGGCCGTAGGATCGTGCGGCGCCGATGGCGATGCCGCGACCCAGGTACTGGGACAGCGAGATGACCGGCATCGGCGTCCTGACGAAGACGCCGCCGTCGAACACCGCCATGTCGGCGGCGCGCCGACGGTAGCGCTCGATGGTGGCGGCGCCGCCGTCGTCGTTCCAGCGCTCCGCAGGTACGCGGGCCAGCACCTTGGCGGTCCGCTGCGCGTTCGTCAGCTCCGCGACGTCGCCGAGCTCCGAACTCTGGGTGCCGCGGCTCGCGATGTGATCCAGGTAGCCGTTCTCGATGTTGCCGGCCGCGATCTGCGCGGCAAGCTTCTCGAAGGACATGTCCTCGCGCCAGAAGGAGCCCCCCGCATACAGCACGCGCACCTTCTCGTTCCTGTCGCTCCGCCCGTAGCGGTCGCTGGAATAGGTGAAGCGGTGGCGCTCCGTGACGTTGGCGACGTGTTCGGTCGTCGCCGGATCCAGCTCCTCGAACTCCAGCACCGTGGAGCCGCGCATCGGCATGTGACGCGCGTTCTGCATCCGGGGCGGAACGTACGCGACGGTGTAGGTGAAATCGAACGGCAGGCGGATCATGGGGTGTCCTCGCGACGGCGTGCGCCGGCGAACCTTCAGGAGGACAGCCTGTCGAATGCCGTCGAAAATGTCGAAGGCAGCACCGTTCCTTCCGCGATCTCGAAGCGCAGGCGGATGTGCTCTGCAGGATCGTCCACCGGAGAACCGGTGACCGGATGCGGGAAGAAGAAGCCGAGACCGGCTCGTTCCACCACGCCGAGGGCCACCTCGTGCGCGCCGCCGGCCTCGTCGACGAACTCGACATGCGCCGAGCAGGAAGAGGTCGGATTGCCCTCCAGAACCGCGATCGCTCCGACGATGTCGCCGTCCATCCCGCTTCGACCGGCCGCCCGGCCGATCTCCGCGAGGGTCAATCCGTGAGGCGCGGCACCGATGCGGCCGCCGATGAGATTGCCGATCGACATGGGCTGGCTCCTTGTCGGGAGGGTATCAGCAGGTGGGAGCGGAGGCCTCTTCCGCCGGAGCTTCGGTCGGCACGGTCTGGGCCGCGATCACGTGTCGGCACCGTTGGGACCAGTATCGGTCGAGGATCTTCTCGAAGGGCTCCTCGCTCGTCAGAGCGCCGGGCGCGTATCCCATCCGACCCTCGACGTTGCTCAGGAACATCAACATCTTGAAGTAGCCGCCCGTGGGACCGCTCGCCGGACCGGAATGGGCCTGCTCGTAGGCGGCTCTGGCGGATGCGGGATCGTACGGATCGAATTCGCTGAGGATCGGCATGCCTCGGCTGTTCAGCGCCATGGCGTCCACCAGGAGCATGTAGCCGTTCGGATTGGGCTGTTTGAACCGAGCCTTCATTCGTCGCGATCCCTGTTCCGTTCCTTCAGCAACACCGGATCCACGCAAGCCGCAAGCGCCGCAACTCCTTCGACGCTGCGTGTTCGATGGACCTTTGCCGACCTGCGATCTTCAGTAGGCACCGCGACGCGAGAGCAGTGCCGGGATCGTCATGAAGAGGACGACGAGGTCGTTCCAGAACGACCAGTGGCGCACATACCATGCGTCGAGCGCGACGCGTCTCGCGTAGTCCACGTCGTTTCGACCGGCGACCTGCCAGAGTCCCGTTACGCCCGGCCTGACGAGGAGGTAGGCGTCCGCCTCCTCGCCGTAGCGCTCGAGTTCGCTCTCGACGACAGGGCGTGGCCCCACCAGGGACATGTCGCCCTTGAAGACGTTCCAGAGCTGCGGAAGCTCGTCCAGAGCGCTCCTGCGCAGAAACCGGCCGACCCTCGTGATCCGGGGATCGTGCCGCAGCTTCCGCTCCCGCTCCCATTCCAGCCGCGCCGCGGGGTCGGCGGCCAGCAGCCGCTGAAGGCGCAGATCGGCGTCGACGGTCATGCTGCGGAACTTCCAGAGGCGGAACGTCCGGCCGTGCCTGCCTACGCGCGTCTGGCTGTAGAAGGGGGACCCGCCGTCTGCCGCCGCCAGGATGCCGACGATCAGGAGAGGCACCGCGCCGATCACCAGCAGCAGCCCCGCGACGACGAGATCGAAGGCGCGCTTGAGCGCGCGGAAGGCCGGGTCGCCGAGCCCCTTGCGGTCCGTCATGAACAGCACGTCGTGCCCGAACATGATCGTGGAGCGCATGGACGAGAAGCCGATCCCCTGGACCGACGGGCAGACGGCGTAGGGAATGCCCGCCGACACGAAGGCGCGTGCCGAGGCGGTTCCGAGATCCTCGTCCTCGCGCGAAAGCGCAATCACCGCGAGATCGGCGTCGTAGCCGCGCAGGATGGCGACGGCCTCCCTGGCCGTTCGCGGCCTCAGGCAGGCGACCACCCGATAGCCCAGTAGCGGCTCGGATTCGACCGCCTGCCGCACCCGTTGCGCCGAGGTGCCGGTCCCGACCACCAGGACCTTCAGCGTGCGGATGCCGAGGACCAGCATCGACCGCTTCACGATGGACCGCACGAGCAGGACGAAGGGCGCGAACAGCACCCAGCTGGACACGATCCAGCTGCGGCTCACGTGCTCCTTTAGGGCGTACTCGATGAAACCCTCGACGAGCAGTCCCAGGAACGCCGCCAGCACGAGCTCCTTGGCTTCCGACCAGAAGGGTAGCCGTTCGGTGTAGTGGCCCCGGATCCGAAGCACGATGCCGACAGCCAGCAGCAGCGGCAGGGCCGTCTGGATGCGCGCCGTCGCGGCGGTGTCGAAGCTGACGAACGGAGTTCCGGCCAGCCCACGGCTGGCGAAGCTGGCGAGAGCGAACGAGACGAGTGCAGCCAGGGCGGCGCCGCTGACGTCGGCCGACGCCAGGAAGAGGGCGTGCCCGGTGCGGACGAGCGGTCTGCGCCAAGCGGACGCCGGCCGCTCGGACAGGATGGTGACGCCTAGCGCCATGCCACGCCGCCCATGTCCCGGATGCGGCGCATGACGCGGGGCTTCATCGGTCTGCGCAGGTCGTGGTTGCGGGAAGCCCACCCGAGGAACTGGATCAGCACCCGATCGATCCGGTAGATGCCGCGCCGCATCGCGAACCCGCGCCCGAGCCACGCCGTCGCGCAGAGCAGGGCCTGCCAGCGGGGAAGGTGCATGAATGCGATGCGGAGCTTGTTGAGCACCGACATCTCCACGCGGTGGTTCGACGGAACGCGGCCCTCCGGATCCCTGCGATGCACGACGGTCACCGCAGGTCGGTAGACGATCCGCCATCCGTGCGAGAGCAGCCGGTAGGAGAGGTCGAACTCCTCCATCGAGTAGAAGAATTCGGGGAGGTACGTCCCGACCTGCTCGACGGCTTCCCGGCGCAACGCGTGCCCGACCCCGATGAACCGGAACGTGTCGATCGCCCGATCCGGCGCAAGCCGCTTGTCGGTGTGCGGAAATTCGGCCGGGTCGGCGACGCCGGTGGCCGCCTGGATGCTCCGGAACGCGACCGCGCCGATCGCCGGGTCCTCCTTGAAGACGCGGAGGACCGTGTCGAGCATGTCCGCGCCGGCGAAGGAGGCGTCGTCGTCGAGAAAGACCAGAAACCGGCCGAGCGAGCGGGAGATGCCGGCGTTGCGGCCGCCGGCGACGCCGAGGTTGGCGGGCTGGCTGAGCAGCGATGCCCTGGCGAATCCCTCCAGCATGTGGAAGCGGTCGACCCCGTCCGCATTGTTGTCCACGACGAGGAGCTCGGCATCCCGCCCCGCCAGGGCCGTCCGCAGGTCGGCCAGCGTCTGCTGGAGCGCCTCGTCGCGTCGGTAGGTGACCACTACGACGGAGAACGTCGGCGGTGCGGATGGGTACGGTCGAAGGAGCGACATGCCAGAGACTTCCCCGGTTTCGTTCCTTCGTCAACGCGCCTCAGCGGAAAAACCAAGTGATGCTGGCGGCCGTCTCGCCCGTGGCGCCGCAGGCGTTCACGGCCTCGCCCGGCTCGAGGAATTTCGTGAACGTGCCGCCGGCGCCGCCGGTGACGTCGATGCGGTACACGTCCCGCCCGAAATCCTTCGCGGCCATCAGCATGCAGCCGTCCGACGGGAGATCGTCGAGCTCGATGTAGAAGGAGTCGCCGAAGCTGGCGACCTGCGTCGGCTGCACCTCCATGCGGCCTTTGAAGGAATGCCGCAGGCCCGCGCCCGTACTGTCGACCATGCGCCGGGGTACGACGTTGGAGGAGATCAGCTCCGATGCGGTCAGCGAACCGAAGGAGGACTGCGACCTGTAGAGCTCGTAGACGGTGTTGCGCATGAGCGCGACTTCGTTCACCGCCTGCTCGACCTTCTGGTTCGTGGACGCGGAACGCATGTAGGCGAAGATGCCCGCGATGAAGATCGCGGTCAGCGCCAGCACCATCGAGATCTCGATGAGGGTGATGCCCTTCTGACGGCGGCGCTGGCGATGGTTCTGCATGGCGTCGCACGTCGTCGAAGGAATGGCTTGCCGGAGGTTAATGCGAGGCCTGAGGCTTGACAATGGCGGACGCCTCGCCGATCGCCATTCCTTCCGGGCGAGCCGCGGATAGCTTCCGGCCGACCTTCAGCGACAGGGCGAGCAGACCCGGAGCCCGCTCCAGCATGCGCCGCCCGGTCCCGAATGCGAGCAGCGCGCAGCCTGCGAACGGCACGGCCCGGCGGATCTGGCCTTCCCGCCAGAGGGAGTGGCGGACCGATCCCATGCGCCGGATCAGGCCGCCTTCCAGCGGACGCACGACCAGGGAGGCCCCGACGCGCCCGAAATCCATCGATCGGGCCCCGACGTCCAGGGCCTCCACGTCGCGGAGCGTCGGCCGCATGATCATCCTGGCGAGGATCCGTTCGGCTCGCGCGGCCGCGCCGTCGAGATCGGCCAGATCGCCCGGCGTCAGGGAGCGGAGGTGATCGATCAGCCCGTCGAAGAGCGGAACTCCTCTGGCTTCGACCTTGTCCCGCCAGCCGGGAACCTCGAGGTCGGATCGCGGCCGTCCATCGGGACCGAGGGTCATCGTGGTCGCGCTGGGCAGGTCGGGTTCGAACAGGCCTTCGACGAGATGCCAGTGGCGCAGCAGGGCGGTGGCCGGCCGGCGGCCGTACGGTCTGTCGGCTTCGAACACGAGGCCCGCGGTCCGGGCGAAATGCGGAGCGTGGATGCCTCGGTAGTTGGCCCGGCCGAAGAGGGCGCAGCTCCAGACGTGGGCCGTGAACGTCCGCTCCAGGATCCGCATCGTGCCGCCGAAGAGGCCTGTGTCGACGAGGACGATCCGGCCGCGGTCGCCCGACGCCTCGACCAGATGCCTGTGGAAGGCGACGCGCTGCTCCAGGCATGAAGCCAGCAGGGCGATCCCCAGCGCATCGGTCCGGGCGAACAGGCGGGACATGCCCTCCGCGGTGACGGGCGATCCCACGAGCGAGGGGTCCTCGGCGAGGTGAGCCCTGGCGGGGTCGAGGACGAGCCGCGCGGCGTCGCGCAGATCGCGGCCGGCGCACTCGCGGACGAACTCGTCGATCGCCTCGGGCGCGTGCGGCAGTCCCACCTTCGCTGCCTGGAGGCGGGACACCATGAGATCGGCGGTCGATCCGCCGGTCCCCAAGCCCAGGGAGGCGCACGCGGTCTCGTAGGCCAGCCGCATCCGGAGACCGCCGCGGGCGCAGAAGAGCAGCGCGACGTCGTCCTCCGGACCGGCGGCGCCGGCGTGCAGGCGCAGGTCCCGGGCGAAGCGCGCGAAGATCGGACCGAGGACGCCTCGCCCCGCCTCGTAGGCCGGGGTGCTCACCGCGTCACCAGGCGCAGGGCGGCCTTCGCCACGCGCCGTACGGGCTCGGGCAGCCGGTCCTTGAGACCGCCGTAGCGGTAGTCAAATTCGGGACCGTAGGCGTGAAGCCGATCGGGGAGGGTCGACGCGCCCTGCAGATTGGCTGCCACCAGGGAGGCGTGGATCCCGGCGTCGCGCTCGAGGGTGCCGCCCGGCGCGCGGCCCAGGCGCTGCGAGGCCCAGGCCAGCATCTCGGGATGGACGGCCGAGAGCGGGAAGCGGAGCCCCGCCTCGGAGGCGAATTCCGCCTCGGCCGCGCTGCCCTTCCGGACGAAGAGGAACGCGTTCTGGCGGTACCAGAAGGCGACCCGGCGGTCGCCCCACAAGCGGGCGCGGAACAGATCGACGACCTCGTAGCCGGCGGCGCGGAAGAGGATAGCCCAGTGCTCCTGCCAGTTCTCGTGGATGTGGTTGGTGCCGCCCTGGTATGGGATCGCCGCCGAGAAGAGGACGCGGTCGGAGAGTTCGGTGAGAGTCCGGACGAACCGCCCGGCTTCGCCCTGGGGAAGATGCTCGGCGACCTCGAGGCTGATGGCGAGGTCGAACCGGCGTCCTCCGCTCTTGGCGGCGACCTCGGCGGCATCCGTGACGTCGGCGGGCGAGAACAGAGCGGCAGGGATCCGCAGACGGTCCCGGGCCACGTAGTCGCCGTCGATCCCGACGACGTCCTCGATCCCCATCTCGCGGCAGACGCCCAGCCACGTTCCGATGCCGCAGCCCACGTCGACGACGGACGACGGCCGGAACCGCTCGAACAGGCAGTCGAGCATGACCGACGCGGACATCGCGCTGGCGTCCGCCTGCTGGTCGTAGAAGGCGGGATTGTAGGCGGTGGCGGCCTCAGACATGCGCGGGTTCTCCGACGATGAGGTTCCCCGCGCGGCGCATCGACCGGGCAAGGGTTAGATGGTGGCGTGGAAGGCGTACGGCGGCGATGCCGCGTCGGCGGGGCGCCTCAAGATCACCGAGGCGGCAGTCGCCGGCGTGGAGCATCCGGTCGGCACGCACACCCTCGGCTTTGACGACGACGTCGAACAGCTCGCCAGCGCGCTTCGTCGCGCCATGGTCCGAGCTCGAGTAGACCCGGTCGACGTCTCCCGCGACTCCGGCATTTCCCAGCAGACGCAGTATCGCCGTCGCCGGCAGGTACATGTCGCTGACGACGATGACGCGGGTTCCCCGACGCCGGACCTCGCGCAGCAGCTTCGCCAGCGGAAGATTGGGCCTCAGGTCGCAGGTCTCCTGTTCGATCTCGGCGTCCACGAGCGGTGCCGCGGACCCTGCAAAGGACGGGTCAAGACCCAGAGCCAGACATTGAAGGCGAAGGATCGTGTCGTGTCGTGCTTCGCGACCCTCGCGCGCGGCGGCCCGGTACTCGGCTCGTGCGGCCGCGAGACGGGTCGATGCGACGGCTTGAGGATCGACCCGGATGCCTCTTGGCTCCAGCGAAGCGGCGATCCTGAAACCGAGGCGCCGGATGCGGTCCTCCTCGCTTTCGACGCCGCGCAGGAGAAGCGTGTCGAAACAGTCGACGGACAGGACGTCGGGACGATGCCATCCGACGGCCCGGCGGAGGCGCATGGCGTTCATGCGGCCCTGCCGGAGATGCGTCGGAAGCCGTAGTAGGCGCGCTTGGCGAACATGCGTGCGGCGAGCATCGGCTGCAGCGTCCTGTCCAGATTGACGCTACGCCGCCCGGCGGCCACCAGATGGCCGAGACCGACGACGCCAGAGTCCAGGTCCTTCCGGAGAAGCCTGTTCCTGATTGCGGCATCCCACTCGACGTGGAGATCGACGCCGGCCGCCACGGTGTTTCCCGCGGCTCCCGAACTGCCTGGACGGAAGTGGTAGTTCGCCAGTGCGGCGGGATGCACGCCGATGTCGAAGCGCGAGAGGAAACGGAGGTTGAAGTCCCAGTCCCCGAGCACGGGCAGAGACGGATCGTAGCGCCCGATCGTGTCGATCACAGAGCGGCGATAGACGAAGCTGATCGGCGGGAAGAGGTTGCGCTCGGCCATCTCCGAGAGGTGGACCGAGTGCAGCTCCGGATTGAACGGCTTCCTTCCGATCGTCCTGATCGCGCCCTTCGCGTCGATCCGCTCGACCACCTTTGTCGTCCTGACCACGACACCGCCCTTGGACGGGTTCCGGTCCAGGTAGTTGATGGTCTCGGGTACGAAATGCGGGTCCCAGGTGTCGTCGTCGTCGTGGAGCACAACGAATTCGCTGTCGGTGGCTGCGAGACCGGCATTGCTGGCCGCTTCCATCCCGAGACTTTCGGCGCGGTGGACGACCACGACCGGAACGCCGCGGCGTTCCGCTTCCGCGGCGACGGCCTCCACGTCGTCGCGATCGCCGCCGTCGTTCACGATCACCCAGACGAAGGTTCGGTTGTACTGTCCGACGACCGACTCCATTGCCCGGCGGAGGAACAGCCCACGGTTTTTGGTCCGGGTGATGATCGCCAGAGTGGCGACCCAGGCGGTCACTGCACCACCTCGCGCGGGTCCGACCTGGCCGGGAGCACGATCCGGACTGCCCGCTTGATCCGGAAGCGTGTCGGCTCGGGAATCCGCCAGTACTGGTGGCGTGCCCACCACGCGAGGTCATGCGCGGAGCCGCGGACCCCCTGCCTGCGTACATGCAGGATGAGATCGACGTTCCGCCGATGTCGGAGCATCAGTTCGAGGACGCGTCGTTTGCCGGCCGGTAGGAACGCGACGACACCCGCGCGCCAGTAGGACCGCCGTAGTGCCCGCCACGCCGACCTGATGGTGCCGTCCGCGGCGATCGGATCCACGATCGGCCGGTGCCCGGTCTCGCCGATGCCCTCGCCGTGCCCGACCGTCGAGATCGCCTCCGCCAAAGCTGGGGCGGGGCTGTCGACCACGCGTCGGAACAGGTCATACACGCGTTCGGAGGAATAGATGTCATCCGCCAGACCGGGGGCGGCCTCTTCGAGGCGGCGCACTCGGTCTGCCACGGCGAGCAGGACCGGGCGCATCGCGGCCGCGGCGGCCACGCGCCCTTCCTCCGCGGCCGCACGACGGCGGATCGGCACGACGATCCCGTCGCGCATCTCCAGGCGATCAACGGCGAATTCAGGCGCTGCGAAGAGAAGCTCGGGTATTTCGAGACATGTGAACACGGTCTTCATCCGCGCTGCCGGAAGGCCCCGCTGGAACAGCCACCCGTTCACGACGACGTCGGCCGGCGCTTCGTTCTTCGTGCCGAGATAGGATCCGGTCAGACGGACCTGCCACCCTTCCGTACGAAGCAGCTTGGCGAGTGCAGTCTGGATCGAGCAGCCCCACCCGATGTCCACCACGTGCGTGGTCGAGGACTCGGCCACGCCTTCCTGGCGGAGATAGCCAAGGAGAAGTTCGCGGGCTCGGCGCGCCTGGGTCAGGATCGCTGGTGCCGCCGCATGCATGGCGGCAACGAGCTCGTGGCTGGGCGGATCCTTCCCATCCGGGTTCGACAGACAGGAGCGTGCCGCGAAAACGGACGCCTCGTCGACCACGTCGACGCGCGCCAAGATCTCGGTCACGTCGAGCTCGCTCTTGCAGCCGGTCAGAAAGGCGAGCGCCGCGGTGTCGATGGCCTCGAGCGCAGCGTAGCCGACGATCTTGCGAGATCCCGCGAAGCGGATCCGACGCCTGGGATCTTCCGGGTAGAGGCGGGCGTACACCTCCTCAATCACGTAACCGTCCCGACCGAGGAACAGCAGGGTATCCGCACCGGCGATGTCGGCGTCGCGCCTGACCTGCCGCGCCATGCCTACGATAAGAGGGGCGCCGACATGGGCGGCGAACTGCGCGAAGACATGATCGGGCCATGCGGCCGAACCGACCTCCTCAAGGGCGAGATGTCCGATGCGGTCGTGCGATGCCGAAGCGGGCGAAGGCGTGGTCGTGGGGGCGGCGTCCGCCGGATAGGGGAGCGCAAGGACCCGGATGCCGCGGCTGCGCGCCATGCGCACATCGGACCAGGGGTTGTCGCCGACGTGGAGCCAGCTGGACGGTACGGCACCGAGGTCGCGGCCGACCACGTCGAACAGATTGCCCGAATGCTTCGAGAGTCCGTATTCCGACGAGACGTATACGCGGTCGAAGCGATAGCCGTTGGCTTCGAGGATCCGTTCGATCTCGGCGGCCGGAAGGTACATGTCCGAGATCGCGACCAACTTGGCATCCGGGTTGCCCTCGCGAACGGCTTCGTAGAGGCGGCGGCCGGCCGGGCGCACGCCACAGAGGTCATGCTCGAGCCGAAGTTCGCAGGCCCGCGCCCGCTCGGCGAGATCGCGTCCGAGCAGGCCTTCCTCGGCCATGACGTCATAGATGTCGGAGAAGCCGATATCCTCCTGGTCCGGCTTGCGCCGCCGGGCGCGAACCTCCGCTTCGATGCGCACGCTGCGGAAGCGCGGGACGGCGATCTCGAGCCCTACGGCTTCGAAGAGATCGGTCGGATCGGCGAAGGGACGAGCCACCAGGGTATCGAACACGTCGAAGGAGACGAGTGTCGCGTTGCGTACGCTCGCACTCCAGTTGCAATCGGGAAACGACATGCTGATTGCACTCGCAGAAGGAATCGATATCAGTGGTTGAAGGAACGGATTTGCCGCTCTCATCATTCCTTGCATAGCATGTGATAGCGATGCGTCACCAAGAAATTGGGCCTTCCCGCGAAGTGTGGCGGGAGATCCTCGGTTCCTTCGGACCGTGCAGGATCTCGGGTCCGGACAGTCCGGCCTTCCTCGATGCGGCGCACGACCTCGCCTGCGTCGTGACGAACGAAGGCGAGGTCGACCTGTACGTGGCCGTGGATCGGATCCCGCCGGCCGCCCTCGAAGCACCCCGGATCGTGTTCGTCGCAACCATGCCGGGCGCGGCGGCGGACGGGGACAGGCTACTGTCCAAGGGTTCGTACCGACGTTCTGCCGACGACGTCCTTCTCCACGATCGCTTCCACGGCCGCGGCGTGCACGACGTCAGGCGGTACGAGCGGGACATCGCGAGGCGGGTTCGCGGGGAATCGCGCAGGACCGGCCGTCTCGCCGAGGAGTCGATCCGGCGGCACATGGCGGCGGCGTGGCAGATCAAGCTCGGCGACGTCGTGCTCGACATCGCCGGCGGGCGAGGTTTTCGGGGGTACGTGATCGCCGGGCTGTCGCCGGCCGCCGCGGTGACGTCGGTCGTGCCGGCCTCCAGGGTCGCGGAGGCGCGGAGCCGCTTCGGAGGCGCGGCCGCGGGTCGTCTTCGCTTCGAGGCCATGCGGGATCTCGAAGGACGCTTCACGAACAAGCGCTTCGACTGCATCGTGTGCAGGCACCGGCAGATCGGACCGGGGTTGCTGGAGGCCGTGGCTCCCGGCGGGCGCCTCATCGTCCTCGGCGAGGTCGCGGCGCCGATACCCGGCTTCCGGCGCGACGCGGATCCCTGGGCCGGGATGTCGGTCTGGATGCGCTGCCCCCTCGCCGCCGCACGGGTTCCCGTCGAGGACCGCTTCTTCCTCAGCGCGCGTCCGGGCACCCCGAAATCGCTCGATCCGTCCTGGATGCACGAGAACCCGGCCGTCGGCATCGCCATGGTGACGGGCCCTTCGCGCCTGCGTTCGACCGCTTCGTTGACCGAGCTCGCCGTCGACGTCGTCGATGCGACCCGTGCGGGATCGAAGGACGGCATCTCGGCACTCGTCGTTCTCGGGCACCGCCTGATCGAGGGCGGCGAGGCCATGGGCGAGTCCGAGTGGCTCGCGAGGGCCGCGGAGCATCGGGCCCATGCCGGGACCGACGTTCCCTACGTGCGCTGGATGGCCTCCCTCGACTTCGTCGAGGCGCGGATCCACGAGACCCGGGGACGGACGCGGGAGGCCTGCGCCCTCTACCGGCGCGTCGCCGAAATGGATGCGGCCAGCTTCCACCCCTCGCTGCTCACGAAGACGGCCGAGGCGGCGATCAGGGCCGCGAGACTGGAGATGGCCGCCGGCGACCTGCAGGCCGCCCGGGCGCTCCTCCGCGCGGCGGTCGCCACCACCCGCACGACCCTGGCTTCGGACCCCGCCCAGATCATGGGCGAGGAGGGGGCGCTCACCGACTTCTACATGCTCGAAGCGGCCGCGACGCTGCAGATGTCGGCATACGCGGCCATGGCGCTGAATCTCGACAGGCGCTCGGGCAGCGAGGCGCTCCGCCGCTTCCTCGCCCGCCCGCCGGCGCCCCGGATGATCTTCGGCGGTCCGGAGGCCGCCGCCGCTGCTGCTGCTCCACCGCCGCCGCGCCTCGTCCGGCGGGCCGCGCGTCGCGTGAGGAGGGCGCTGTACGCCCTCTGCCTCATGCGGCCGCCAGAGGCCTTGCTGGGCTTCGCGATGGTGCCGTTCGACTGAGCGTGCGGTCGACCGACACCTCCGACTGGATGTCCAGCAGGTGGCGCGCCTTGCGTCGCTCGGGCAGTTCGAGGAACAGGCGGTCCTCGATCGCGTCGAGGGGCAGGTGCGGTCCCGAATGGCAGCCGTCCGACACGGCGAGCGCGACGGGGTAGACGTCGCCGCGCAGGGGCAGCTCCAGCCTGAAGGTGGCCGAGAGCCTCTCTCCCGCCCGGACGGGCCCGATCCGCCGTCCCGCGACGGTCGTTCCCGTGGCGTAGAGCGTCGTCCCGCGGATGTCCTTGACCGCCATCGAGAGATCCGGGTCGGCCACGTCGCGGAGCACGTCGACGTCCACGGTCATCTCGACGGAGCCGTCCGACGCCTCCATGCGGGCTGCCGAGATCCGGACGTCGGCTCCGTCGATCCGGTCCCGGGGCGCGAGGAGGTCGAGGGCGTCACCGGACCTCAGGACCAGCGAGTCCCCAGGCCGGACCCCGACGCCGGCCTGGGCAGGCACCGCGTCGCGCGTTCCCGCGACGTAGTCGGCCACGACCTCGCGGACGTCGCCGACCGAGCGGAGGCGGCCCTTCTCGATCCACACGGCCCGGTCGCAGAAGCTGCTCACGCTGGCGAGGTCGTGCGAGACGAACAGGATGGTGGCGCCGTTCCGCCTCAGCTCGCGCAGCCTCGCGTAGCACCGGCCCTGGAAGACCCTGTCGCCGACGGCCAGCGCCTCGTCGATGATGAACACGTCCGGCGACGCGGCGGCGGCGGTGGCGAACGCGAGCCTGACGTACATCCCGGACGAATAGGTCCTGACGGGACGGTCGATGAAGTCGCCGATCCCCGAGAAGGCGATGATCTGGGGGAGGGCGGCCTGGGCCTGGGCCTCCGTGCAGCCGAGGAGGCGCGCGCTCATCAGCGCGTTCTCGCGCCCGGTGAAGTCGGGTGCGAAGCCGGCGCCGAGTTCGAGCAGGGCCGCCACGCGTCCGCGTACCCTGACCTCCCCGGAGGTGGGCCGCATCGTCCCGGCCACGATCTGGAGAAGCGTCGACTTGCCCGAGCCGTTCGTGCCCAGGATCCCGACGCACTCGCCCCGGCCGACGGCGAAGGAGACGTCGTCGAGGGCGCGGTGCTCCCTGTGCCGGCGGAGGAGGCCCAGGGAGGCCAGTTCCAGGATCTGGTCGGCCGAGGACCGGAACGTCTTGAAGCGCTTCGAGATGCCTTCGATCTCGACGGCGTTGTCAGGCGACATCTGCGAAGCCTCCCTTGAGGCGGCGGAAGACCACGAGCCCGGCGGCCGCGTAGAGCCACGTGCAGACGAGGTAGAGGCCCAGGTAGGCGGGGTCGGGAACGCGCCCCGCGACGAGGACGGACCGGACGGTCTCGAACCCGTAGGCGAGGGGGTTGGCCAGCATGACGCCCTTGAGGGCGGCCGGCACCGCCGCGATCGGGTACACCACCGGGGTCACGAACATCAGCAGCGGGACCGCGAAGCCGACGATCTGGCGCAGGTCGCGGACGTAGGCGCCCACGGCGGCCAGGAGCAGCGCCGTGCCCGTGGCCAGGAACAGGAGCGTGGACAGCGCGACGGGCGCGAGCAGCCACGTCCACGGCGGCGTGCCGACGATCGCGAGATAGGCGAGGCAGAACAGGAGCAGCGAGAAGGCCGCTCCGACCATCGAGCTGCCGATGTACGACCCGACGAGGACCTCGAGGGGGAAGGGCACCCGCTTCACCAGCGGCGCCTGGTCGTGGACGAGCGAGACCGAGCGGTAGGAGATCTCCGCGAAGGCCTGCCACATCACGACGGCCGACCAGATCGACAGGGCTGCCACCGGCGCGCCGCCGGTGCCGACCTCGAAACGGACCTGGAGGATGCCGACGAAGACCAGG
Source organism: uncultured Methylobacterium sp. (assembly GCA_963990595.1). Classification (GTDB taxonomy): domain Bacteria; phylum Pseudomonadota; class Alphaproteobacteria; order Rhizobiales; family Beijerinckiaceae; genus Methylobacterium. The sequence continues at coordinate 38,847 of CAXDNE010000001.1, read as the reverse complement.
GTGTAGGCGGCCATCGAGGCCAGCGGCATGCCCACGAACCACGCGAGCCCCAGGATCGAGCCCCGGTACCGGGCCGACAGGTCGCGCCGGATCATGGCGCCCAGCAGTTCCCGGTGGCTCCAGGGGATCGAGAAGAGAGCCAGGGGTGCCGGGTGCGCCTCCCTCGGACCGGACGCCGTGCGGACGGCGACGTCGGAGGTCGTCATGCCGCCGCCTCGTCGATCTCCGCCAGGAAGGTGCGCTTCACGTCGCGGCGCAGATGCTGCCTGGACGCGTAGCCCCAGCCCCCGCGCGCGATCGACGAGAGGCGGCCGGCGTCGTGCGCGGCGAAGCCCAGGAGCACGGACGCGAGGTCCTCCACCCTGTTCCGGACGACGATCTCGTTCTCCGGTTCGGCGCCCAGCCCTTCGGTGCCGATCTCTGTGGTGAGCACGGGGACCGAGTAGGCCATGGCGTCGACGACCTTCGTCTTCACGCCGGTGCCGCTCCTGAAGGGGGCCAGGAGGACCGCGTCCTCGGTGAAGAGGGCGCCGAGATCCCGGATGTAGCCGAGGCGGTTGACGAGCCGCAGGTCGAGATCGCGGGTGACCTCGCCCGCGGCCTCGAACACGACGGGGAGGCCGGGCGCGGTCTCCTTCAGCAGGCGCGCGACCCGTTCGATCTCGAGGAGGGATTCCGCGTTCGGCCCGTAGTTGTCGCCGCCGAGGAACACGACCCGCAGGCGCTTCGCGTAGTCGCGCGGACGGAACGGCATCTCGTCCACGGCCGGCGGGTGGGCGGCGACGGAATGGCCCAGACGCAGGCCGAGCGACTTGGCCTCCAGGGGCGAGACCACCATCGTCCGGTCGAAGAGCTTGGGCGCCTCGCGTTCGCGCACCCGCATCCGGCGCTCCTCGATGCCGAGAAGGGCCTTCGGGATGACCTCGGCGGCCACGCGGACGGGCTTCGGCATCCGCTCGCTGAAGGCGCCGAGGACGTTGCCGGTGCCGGCCTCGCGCATCCGCCGGTAGCGGAGCGAGAGGACGTCGTCCATGTCGAGGACGAGCTTGCCCCGGGGCTTGGTCGGCAGCTTCTCGACGAACTGCGCCATGCGGAGCATGTCGACGACGATCGTGTCGGGGTCGAAGCTCTCGATCGTGGCCGAGACCTGATCGTGGGCCACGCGCGATCCGAAGAAGGCATCCTGGAGCGGGCGGCCGCCGAGGACCGCGAGATTGACCGCGGCTTCCGGCAGTTTCGGCATCGGGAGCAGGTGGTGCTCGATGCCCGGGAGCGGGCAGGTCGCCGGATCGGCGGGGCGTCGGCCGGCGTAGAGCAGGACCACCTGCCATCCGCCCTCGACGGCGAAGCGCAGCGACTGGTCGATCATGCGCTGGCGACCGGTGGCGATGGGCCAGGGCCACCGCGTGGCGATGTACATCAGGCGCTTGCGGGGCGCCGGGGCGTGATCGGACACGACGTTGCTCATCGGCTGGCGGCCTGCATTGCGCGCTCGACGGAAGCGCTGGGGATCGGGACGAGGTTGGCGATGCCCTGGTCGAGGGCGTCCCGGATGTGCCGGCCCTGGGCGGCGCGGTCGCCTTCCGCCTCCGCCTTGCGGGCGAGGATCCAGGCCTTCACGGGGTCGCCGTCGCGCATCGAGGAGGCGAGGCGGCCCGCGATCTGCGGCATCTTCGGATCGTGGACCGAGATCAGCCACGACACGTACGGCACCGCGAGCTCGGTCCGCCCGGGGGCGACGCTCCACAGCTTGGCCAGATCGGCCTCCCAGTAGACCACGTCGGGCTTGAGCGATGCGACGAACATCGGATCGTTGCCGGCGACCGAGAAGATCCGCTGCCGCAGTTCGAGCGAGGCCGCGAGGACCGTGGCGCTCGGCTTCTCGTCCGCGAGCCGGCGCATCACGCAGGCGAAGTTGATGGCGTTGCCCCTGTGGTCGGCGGCGTAGGCCTTGCCGCCTGCCGGCGAGCCGGCCCGCTCGGCCTGCTCGACGAAGCGGCGGTACAGGCCCGTGTTGATCTCGCGCGCCGGGAGGAGTGGACCCGTCACGGTCGCGCAGGGCGGCGCGCTGACGAACGAAAGCGGGAAGAACCACCGCTCCTCCTGCTGCGCCTTGCCGAAGCCGAACAGCAGCATCGAGCAGAACAGGAGGCCGAGCGACGAGACGCCCAGGGCGGGCGCCAGGGCCGGCACCGGCACTCGCCGGAAGGGGGACGGCTCGCGACCCAGACCCACGCTGGCGATCGCCAGCGCGAGGAACGGCCCCATGATCCCCAGCAGGAACCAGAGCGAGCCCGCGACCAGCAGGGTGGCCGAAAGCACGCCGGCGGCGGCGAGCGACCGCCGGCGCGCGCAGGCGACCGGCGCCAGGAATGCCAGCAGCGTCAGGACGACGCCCGGCAGTCCGAGCGACAGGCCGGCTTCCGCCAGGAGGTTGTGGCTGTGGAAGTCGGCGTTGGCGTTGAAGTCGAGGAACGTCAGCGACGCGGTCTCGGGCCCGAAGCGGAAGCGGCGCCCCGGAACGCTCCTTCCGTCCTCGGCGACGACCTCCTGGAGCGAGCCCCAGCCGCGGCCCGTCAGCAGCGCGAGCGGGTGATGCGCCATGTTGCGCGCGACGAGATTGAGGACGACGCCGCGGGACCAGATCGTGCCGTACGCCTTGCCTTCGATCGAGACGTGGTCGCGCGGATCCTTCGACGGGATCGGATCGCGAGCCTCGGCCGAGCCCCCGGCGACCGCGTGACGCTCCAGGATCGGGGGGAGGGCGGCCACGAGGACGGTTCCGCCGACGGCGGCCGCGGCGAGGGCGGCCGTCAGGACCGTCCGCGACCGGGTGCGCACGCGGCTCCGGAGGAGGAGCCAGAGGCCGTAGCCGGCCGCGGACAGCCCCACCGTGAGCATGATCGAGCGGTTGCCGAAGAAGGCCAGTGCCACCGCGACGACGACGGCGGCGACGGCGACCGAAGCGCGGGTCCGGATCGCCAGCAGCGGCACGGCCGCCAGCAGGCCGAGGATCGCGACCCATTCCTTGAAGTCGTACGGGATCCAGCGCGGCTCGGGCGCGCTCCAGCCGAACGCGTACAGAAGGAACACGCAGACCGTGGAGACCGCCGCGGCGCCCGCGAGGACCATCCGGGCCCGGCCCCGGCCGGCGACGGCGAACCCAGCCGTGAGGATGGCGACGGAGATCCACCACAGGGCTCCGACGCCGTGCTTCAGCAGGCCGAACAGGGTGCGGACGGGATCGTCATGGAACGGCGAGAGGGCGAGCGACAGGAGGCCGATGGCGACCAGGAGCAGAACCGGCGTCGAGAAGACCGCGCGCCGGACCGAGCGGTCGCCGCCGATCGCCAGGATCGTCATGAGCACGGCCGCGAGGCCGGCCGACATGTGGATGGCGACGGTCGCGGTCTCGACCTGTCGCCACTGACCGTAGTCGACGAAGGGGAGGGTGAGGACGAATGCGAAGAGCGAGCCCGCGCAGACGGCGACCAGGGCGTTGCGCGACGCTTGTAGCAGGAAGGGCAAGAGCGGCGTTCCCACGAAGGAATGACGAAACCGTCCATTCGAGTTACGCCGAGGTTCGCGGGCTGACAAGCGATATGGAAGGAATGGACAAGCCGAGCGGCCCTGTTAAGCCGATCTTAGAAGGAGTGGCGCAGGATGCCCTCGCGAAGGAGCAGATGATGCGGACCGCCTTTCTCCTCACCTTCACCGTCCTGAGCGCGCTGCAGGTTTCGCCGGCCGCCGCATGGCGCGAGGTGCCCGACGAGATCGTCGGACGCGCCAGCGTGGTGGACGGGGACACGATCGAGGTGCGCGGCGTTCGCATCAGGCTGGCGGGGGTCGACGCGCCCGAGTCCGATCAGACCTGTTCGCGTGCGGACGGAACCCTCTACCGCTGCGGTCAGGCCTCGGCCCTCTTCCTCGACCGGATGCTGGATGGGCGGACCGTCTCCTGCCGGGGCCGGGGCATGTCCTACGACCGGATCGTGGCCGACTGCGACGCCGGCGGCGTCGACGTCGCCTCGGCGATGGTCGCAGCCGGTTGGGCGGTGGACTATCCGCGCTACTCGCACGGCCGCTACGCCGCGGACGAGTCCGGCGCCCGGGGGAGGCGCGACGGGGTATGGCAGGGGGACTTCGTCCGCCCGGACGTATGGCGCCATTCCGGCAGCGGCCGCCGGGGCCGCCCGTGACCGGATCGGCCGAGCTCGTGCACGGGATCTGCGGCTTCGGGATCGACGGCGGCACGCTCGTGCCCAGCCTCGCGGAAGGCATCCCCGAGGCATCCGTCCTGGAGGGGCGCCGGCTCGAGTTGCACGTCTTCTCCTCTGCGGTCGAGGCCGCCGCCTTCTCCGCAGGCGTGACGAGGGCGGTGCGCAACGGTCTGCATGCGGTGGTCGGCCGGAACGGTGCCGAACGGGTCGTGGCCCTCGACATCTCCGAACCCGATCGGCCGGCACCGCAGCACTTCGCGGACTCGGTCGATCCGGTGGATCACGGCGGCCTTGAACTGCAGACGGCGTCGGCCGGCTGGTGGTCTTTGCGGACGTCGCTGCCCGACGGCCTCGCGGTCGACATCTCATCGGACGGCGCCACGGTCGAACTGGATGCCGGCATCCGGCGGTTCACGCTCTCGAACGAGTGGGGCGACGTCATCGCTTCCACGACATACCGCGCCAGCGACCGGCGCGTGTCGACCGCCCTCATGTGCAACTGGCCGACGAGCGGCCTGGACTTCGACGCCGTCGACAAGGTGCTGCGCGTCAGGATCCCGACCGACGCGTTCGCCAACCGGGCGGGCATCCTCTCCGAGGTAGGCAGGCTGGTGGCCGACGAGGAGTCGCGCGACGAGTTCGCGACGATGGTCGAGCGCATCCGGCGGGATCCGGCCCACTGCCGGATCGTCGAACTGATGCTCGAAGGCTGGCGACTGTCGTCCTTCGACGGCTCCGTCGTCCTGGTCCCGCCCGAGGGATCCGAGCGCCGTCTCCGGCCGGTGGCCAGAGCCCTCATCCAGAGGCTGGTCGACGCCGACATGATCCGGACGCCCCGGGAGGCGTCGCGTCCGGGTGTCAGACGGAACTTCTCCTACGAGGTGGGCCCCCTCTCGGGTACCGCCGTGCGTTCACAGCCCCGGGCAGCAGTATGATCGACGATCCCCGCTGGCATCTGCTCCGCAATCCGCAGTCCGCGACCGGCCTCAGCTTCGTCGAGGGAGAGCCCGTCGCCGGCGTCGGCGACCTTCCCGAACACCATGTCGAGATCCACGTCTTCCGCGACGCGGATCGCGCGCAGTGCTTCGTCGAGGGGCTCTCCTACGCCAAGGCCAACGGCATCGCCTGGACCTGGGAGCCCGGGCGGGAACTCGGCAACCGGTGCGTCGTGACGGCCCGCCTCTGGGAGGACCGTCCGGCCGCCGAGACCATTCGCGATGCGGTGGCCCTCGTCGAGCATGCCGGCAACGATTGGGACAGCCGGGCCCGGGCCGAAAGGGACAAGGAACGGTCCGCAGCGGATGCCCGGGACCGCGAGGAGTACCGGGTGCGCATGAAGCCTCTTCGGGACGCCTACGCGGAGGCGGGGGTGAAGGTCGACCAGGCGGCTCTGGACTGGACGCGCGCCTTCGAGGGGCGGGTCGTCATCCGGCATGTCGAGGGCGACCGCTACGAGGTGGAATGCGGCTCCTCGATCGTGCGCCGGGACGGCGACGATGCCCTGATCGGGCAGTACGTCGCCCACGCGGAGGCGGGCGGGTACAGGCTCCATTCCCGGGATCTCCTCCACGACTTCGCGCCCGTCACGGTCGAAGGTGCCGCCGAGGCCGTCGCCACGGCGCAGCGCATGGTCGGGATCGACGACGGCTTCGCCGACATCGCGAAGCGCTACTGGCACGCGCGGTTCATGGAGACCATGCGCGTCACGCCCAACATCAGGAAGTTCCTGACGGGCGCGGCCGAGAAGGGCGTGAGGATCGACTTCGTCCGTCGGAACGTGCAGGCGAGGGCAGGGGGCGTTCTCCTGAAGCGCTCCGACATCGCCCGGCTCGTCCGCGCCGGATGGCTCTCCTCGGACCACGAGCATTTCCCGAAGAGGATCGAACTGACTGAGGCAGGTCGAGCCGCGGCGGGACTGGCTTCGGCAGCCGAAGCCGCCTGAGGACGGAGACCACCCGTCCCGTTCCTTCGTTGACGGACCTCTCCATCCGGGCGATGTCTCGAAGGAATGGGAGAGGTTGCCACATGGCCCGCGCGTCCGTTCCGCTCCGTCTCCACCGTCGCCTCGGAGCAGCCCTTCCCGATCAGTGCAAGGCGGCACTCGGAAGCGCCTGCTGGCTGGCCGGGTTGCACGTCTCGACCCCTTCGCACGTCGGCGGAACGGCGGTCTGCATCCTCTGCATCGTGGTCCACGCGTTCTGGGCGGTCGGTTCGTGCATCGACGGCGCGCGGCTCATGGCAGGCGCCGCAACCGCCGCGGTCACCGTGGGATCCCTGATGCTGCTTGCGAAGGGTGTGATCGGCGACGTCGCCGCGCCTCTGGCCGCCGCCGGGGTCGTCATGCACATGGCGCCATCGTGGGCGCATCCCGCGACGCTTCACGCCCGCATCACGCGCTAGGACCCCGACGTGCCCGAGACGTTCGAAGAGGACGCGGTTCCGTGGCAGCGCGAGGGGCCAGCCTCCTTCCAGATCCGGATCGACTCCTACGCCGGCCCGATCGAGCTGCTCCACGAGCTCGTCAGGAAGCGCAAGCTCGACATCGCGGCCGTGAGCGTCCTGGAGGTCGTCGACCAGTTCGTGGACTTCGTCGGTGCGGCCCGGGACCTGCAGCTCGACGTCAGGGCGGAGTGGCTCGCGTTCGCGGCGGAGCTCGTCTACCTCAAGTCCTGCCATCTCATGCCCCCCGAGAACGCGGACGATCGCCGGAAGGCCGAGGCCTCGCTGGAGGAGAAGGCCCTCATGCTCCGGCGGCAGGACCTCGTCGTCGAGACCGCGAAGTTCCTGTCCGGGCGTCGGCGCCTCGGGCGCGACTGGTTCGGCCGCGGAGGGGCGACCGAGTTCGACGGACCGCGGGCCGTCGCCGGTGCGCGGAGCGATCAGCAGTCCCTGTTCGCGGCCTGCGCCGCCGATCTGCGCCGTGCGGCTCCTCCAGCCATTCCTGCGCTCGAACCGTACGATCTGCGCCAGGTGGACGAGGCCAAGGAACGGCTCGAGCGCCTCTTCGACCGGGCCAGGGAATGGCTCAGGTTCGAGGACGTCCTGCCGCCGGCCTTTGCCGACGGGCGCCGGCGCTCAGAGGCCGCCAGCCACTTCGTGGCGGCCCTGGAACTGGCGAAGATGGGCGTCCTCGACTTCCGTCAGGACGAACTGTTCGGACCTCTCTGGCTCCGCGCCTGCGAGCCCGGCACCGTGGACGAGGCGGACGCGGCATGACCTGCGCACCCGAACATCTGCGCATGGCGGAGGCGATCATCTTCGTGTCGAAGGCGCCCGTCACTCCACGGGCCCTCCGTCTGCAGATGCCGGACGCGGACATCGACGCCGTGCTGGCCGAGCTGTGGCAGGTCTACGAGGGACGGGGCTTCGGCATCGCCGAGACCGGCGGCGGCTGGGTGTTCCGGACCCGCCCGGAATGCTCGCGCCTCGCCGCGGAATTCAAGGAGGCGCCCCTCTCGCCCCAGGCGATCGAGACGTTGGCCGCCATCGCACTGTGGGGACCGCTCACGTTCGCCGAGATCGAACGCATCCGCGAGCGCGACGCACGCGCCGTGGTGATCACCCTGGCCGATCGACGGCTTATACGTGCCGGCCCCAGGCGGGAAGGGCGCGTGACGGCCATGACGTGGGTCGTCGACACCCGGTTCTTCGAGATGTTCGACCTCCCTGGCCTCGCCGCGCTCCCGTCCTGGGCCGAGGCGCGCAGGCCGGAGCTGGCGGATCTGTCCATCCGCCCAGAAGCGGAAGCCGACGTCGCAGTGGACGTCGAGGTGCCCGTGGACGATCCCGAGGTCGTGCTTGAGGCGGAGGATGAGCCTCTCGCGTGACCGCGTTTCCCGCGCGGGAAGGAGATTCGCGTGACCGCAATTCCCGGCGAACTGTTTCGGGGACGGTCGGGATGCTGCGCCAGGATGGAGCTCTCGGACTCGTGCGCCGGCATCGATCTCGCGACGGGCGTCGGCAGCACGCCGTCATCCGTGTCCGCTTGTGGCCTCGTCATCGTGGCGCGCTGCGCCGCGCATGCTCCGCACGGGATTCGCGTGACCGCAATTCCCGTTGCCTGGGCATGGCCCGGTCCGTCCGCTGCGCATCCCGAAACGAGGGCGAGGAAGCCTCGCGTGACCGCAATTCCCACGCGTAGCACCCGATCCCTGTCTGCCGATCCGGCGGAGCCGCACCCATCGTCGAGTTCGCGTGACCGCAATTCCCGCGGCAACTCGCGACGACGGCGAGACACGCCTACCGCTAAGAGCTTGAACAGTCATCGTTTCCCGCGCGGCTGCGTAATTCGCGTGACCGCGATTCCCGTCTGGGCGGAAGCTCGTCGGCGGGTCCGGCCGGTCGGTCCCATCGCGACGAACAGGTCCGGTCTTCAACTCGCGTGACCGCGTTTCCCGGTAGTTGGTCTACTTCGAAGCCCGGCTTGCGGTGCGCCCTTCGCGTGACCGGCCCTCCGAGCTATCCCGGTGATTCCCTTCAACATTTGCCCATCGAATGCGAAGGCGGGCTTTCGCGTGACCGCAATTCCCGGCCTCTGGGCATCCTCTCGACCTCTCTTCCGCGATTCGGATCGGCGAGTCCACGAACTCCGCCTCTGCATGCGGGTTCCTGGGTGGATTTCTTGATCCACAGGCGGTCGCCGAAACCGTTTCGCGTGACCGCGATTCCCGCTCGATCGCCCTCGCCGGGTGCACACCCGGCGGCTCGCGTGACCGGGATTCCCATAGAAAATGTCATGATGTCAGAGAGTTGGACGAGCACCCCATACCTGGGAGCACTCTCCCGCCTGTCTGCTGCCGTTTCCGGCGCTCGCGTGACCGCGATTCCCATCCCGGCCATTGATTCCAAAACGCTTTTCGGACCGCTGCTAGAGGCAGCCTGTAGCTTGGGGAATTGGGCCCAGGACGATTCGCGTGACTGCGATTCCCGCTCATGCCATTGTGGGATCTATACAATTCTCGACCGCAGTGACTGCGTCGACTTCCTCGGTAGCCTTGCCTTCTTCTATCTTCGACTCGAGCGGTTGTGGATAACTGTGGGGGCTGGATGTCGACTCTTGTCGACTAATACATCGATTAAGGAGTCTACGGATCGATCCCTTCGATTCCAACGGCTTAGCGGCCGTTCGCGTGACCGCCGTTCCGGTTGCCGTGACTGGTCCTCCCGTTCGCGTGACCGACTTTCCCGTTGGCGTGACCCCTTTTCCGGCATGTGGACGGGTTGTCCACACGTCCAGCCGGGTCCGGGTCGGCGTTAGGGGTCTTCCGAAAGACCCTGGTGCCACAATTCGCGTGACCGCGTTTCCCGTCGGATTGACCCGAGACGCGTAATCCGCAGTTTCGATCCGGAACGGAGTGCGCCATGGAACTGTCGGAAGCCGAGAAGAAGCGGATCGCCCGCGACGAGCGCACCCGGCGCAACCGTCGGGGTCGCAACAACCCTTCGGCGGTCCCGGCCAAGCTTACCCGCACATCCGCCTTCGCTCCGCGACGTGTCGGGCTCATCGACCGCGGCATCGAACGCATCTTCCACGTGCCCGGGCACTCGGTCGTGGTGGTGAAGGGCGGGGAGCTCGGCACGCAGCACAGGGACATGATCTACGCGCTGTTCCGTCTCAAGGAGAAGATCACGTCCTACAAGATGCGCAATCCCGATGCGCCGGCCAACGGTACGACCTTCGGGGTGCCCAGCCACATCGAGATCGTGGAGAGCGTCGTCTCCTGGCGCGATCTGCTCCGGACCATGGGCAGGACGGAGCACGTGAACAACCTGATGACGGCCAAGAACGCGATGGAGGATCTCCGTCAGGTCGTCATGACGATCTACGAGGGCGATCCCGACGAGGTCATGCGGCGTCTGGAGAACGGTCGGCTTCCGCCCGGTCGCGGTCAGATCACCGGCGTCATCGACTCGGTCGAGTGGGACGGGGTCAATCTCGACAGCAGGGTGAAGGTGCGATGGGGCCGGGGCGTGATGACGGCCATCCGGACGCGCCATCTCGTGTCGCTGAACGCGGAGGTTCAGTTCGCGCTCAGGAGTGACTACGCGAAGACCTTCTGGCCCTTCATCGACTCGAACCCGAGCCATGCCTACGTCGACGAGACGATCCTCGCTTCGTTGGCGGCCCGCGACCTGTACGGCCCGAACGAGAGCAACGGGACGCGGTCCCAGTTCAGGCGCGACACGAAGAGTGCGTTCGAGGACATGGTCCGGGCCGGCGGTCTGAAGAAGTTCCGCATCGAGCTGCTCGGCCAGGGGCGGCTGAAGATGCGGCGCTACTTCTACGAGCACGCGTTGCCCCGCGCGGCCGACCGCCCGCAGCTGGAGCTGAAGCTCGACCTCGATCTGCAGCCCGCTTCCGAAGCGTCGGACGGTCAGGCGGCCGCCTAGTCGGCGGCCGCGATCCTCAGGCCGCTTCCGCGCTCGCCGACGAGGCGAGCAGACGCGACGCTTCCCTGGCGGTGGCCATCAGCGCCTCGAGCGCCGCTTCCGGATCCGCTCCGCGTTCGAGCACGATCTTCAGGTGGTCGCACTGGACCACCGTCCGGACGAGGCCCAGGTTGGCCGCCGAACCCCGCAGATTGTGCACGGCTCTCGTCCGCTCGCCCTCGGGGCCGCGGACGCCGTCCGGCAGCACGTCGGCCTCGGCTTCGAACTCCGTGGCGAGGCGCCGGACGAGCTGTGGCCCGAGCTGGGATACCAGCTCCGCGACCCTGCGATCGTCGAGAACGGGTGCCTGGGAGAGCGGCACCGGCGGGGACGCCGCCGCGTCGTCGCCGGCGAGCGCCGCCTCCAGTCGAGCGAGATCGAACGGCTTCGACAGAAATCCGTTCATGCCGACCTCCCTGCAGCGCTCCCTGGCCTCCAGCGACGCGTCCGCGGTGGTCGCGATGATCGGCACGGACCCCGTCCCACCCGGCAGCTCCCGGATGGCGAGGGTCGTCTCGTAGCCGTCCATCATGGGCATGTTGAGATCCATGAGGACGAGGTCGAAGCGGCCGTCCCTAATGCGATCCAGGGCCTCCGAACCGCTTGCCGCCAGCACCACGTCGTGACCGAGCTTGGTCAGGAGGGCGTATGCGACCTCCTGGTTGATGCCGTTGTCCTCCACCACCAGGATCCGCCGATTGGGCTGCAGCACGGCTGACGAGGTCGAGATCTCGCTGCCTACGGGTGCCGGTTCCTGGTGCGGGATCTCGAACCAGAACGTGCTGCCCTGTCCAACCTCCGATTCGAAGCCGAGGTCGCCTCCGAAGGCTTCGACGATCCGACGGCAGATGGCGAGGCCGAGCCCGGTCCCACCGAACCGTCGGGACACGGACGGGTCCGTCTGCTCGAACTGGCGGAAGAGCCGGTTTCGGGCCTCCTCGGGGATGCCGATGCCGGTATCCGCGATCTTGTAGCGGAGGAACTGCGCGCCGCCGCGCTCGACCAGGCTGGCCTCGATCTCGATCCAGCCCTCGTCGGTGAACTTGATGGCGTTGCCGACGAGGTTCCAGAGCACCTGTCGCAGGCGGTTGGGATCGCCCTTGGACCAGCGCGGAAAGCCCGCCTGTTCGGAGTAGGTGACCGCGAGGTCCTTTTCCGCGGCCTTGTTCTCCAGGATGTCGGCGACGGAACGCGCCACTTCGCTCGTCTCGAAGGAGATGCTTTCGAGGTCGACGCGACCCGCCTCCAGCTTCGAGAAATCCAGGATGTCCTCGACGATCGAGAGAAGGGCGTCGCCGCAGCGTCGGATCGTCCCGACGTAGTGACGCTGGCGGTCGTCGAGGTCGCTGTCGGATAGCAGGTTCGCCATCCCGATGACGCCGTTCAGCGGCGTCCGGATCTCGTGGCTCATGGTCGCCACGAATTCGCTCTTCGCTCGGTTGCCGGCCTCCGCGGCCTCCTTGGCGGCCTCGAGAGCTCTGGCCGTATGCTCGCGCTCGGTCACATCCATGTACGTGCGCGTGGTGCCGCCGTCGGCCGACGGATACGTGCGGATCTCGAGAATGGACCCGTTGCCCACGGCGCGCTTGTAGATCGGCGCGGCGTTCCTGAGGCCTCCGCCCATGTACTCGGCATCCATGACCGCCTGGATCGGGGTGCCGGGCGGGAAATCGCCGAAATGGCCGTGCTCGATCTGCCACGCGACAAGTTCGTGGATATGCCAGTTCTCCGCCGCCGCCTCCGGTGGGAAGGACAGCAGTTCGGATCCCTGCCGGTTGATCACCTTGAGCCGGTCGTCGGGACCGAAGAGCGCGATACCCTCCGCAACCGAATTCAGCGTCGTGGTCAGCGACCCCGATTTCTCGCGCAGGCGGCCTTCGCTGTCCGCCAGCGCCTGGGCGACGCGCTCCATGCGCTTCTCGCGGATGAAGAAGTTGCCGGCGAAGGCGGCCGTGATGAGCGTGAACAGGCCCGACCAGATCCAATAGTTGCGGCGGCTCGCCTTGTACTCGGCCGTGACCTCGTAGGTCGCGAGCCCCACGGACGCCGTCATGGGCGTGTCGCCGACGCGATGGGCGCACACGATGCGGTCCATGCCGTCGAGGTTGCTTCTGCCGAGCCGACAGTTCTCGGCACCCGCCGTCGCTTGGCTCGTCGACGTCCAATCCTCGTGGATGCGGTCCACCGCATGCGGCGGCATGGGCCTCCGGGCGGTGAGGTTGCCGTCGGCGGAGAGGAACATGACTCCGCTTCGCCCGACGTCGATCCCGCTGCCGAAGCCGAGCAGCGAGTCCGCGTCGACGACGGCGCCGACGATGCCGCCGAACGAACCCGGTTTGTCCGTGAGACCTTGTGCCATGCGGACGACGGGCTTGCCGGTCGGGTAGTCGATGCCGCGACGGCCCACGACCATCCGCGGCCCGGATCCGCTCCTGAGCGCCTCGTAGAGATGCTGTTCGCCCAGGGTCGGCGCCCGCGATCCGTCCAGATTGCTGGAGCGCACCGCTTCTCCCTTCGGATCGAGAACGAAGATCTCGCCGATCGCCTGCAACTGACGGCCGTTCCTCTCGGCCCAGCGCCGGAGGTCGAAGCCGAGATCGTCCTGGTACCGCGAGGCGACCTCCGAGAGGACGTGTTCCGCCAGTTCGATGCGCATCGCGACCTGCGACGCGAAGGCCAGCGAGAGATTGTCGGCCGCCTTCTGCGCGTTCTCGATGCTCCGGGAATAGTCCCGGGTCGTCACGTAGCCGACCCAGGTCCAGATGAAGCCGATGAGCAGCAGGGTGAAGATCGCGAACATCTCGCGCGTCGGGATGCGCCGGGAGCGTATGTTCTCGAATTCCGCGCGGGCCGTGCCCGACTGCGGCTGGCGTCCGTCGCCGCTCTGGGACGTGCGGCGTCGTTCCTGTCCCCTGGGTCGGGGTGTCGACGGCAGCATGATCAAGCCACCTTGTCTCGTGGCAGGCTGGGGCAGAGGGTCCGCAGCTTGGCCAGCGAGGCCTGCATCTCGTCGGCGAGGGGGCCCGTCTCGGAGCCGATGCCGTCGAGCACGCCCGACTCCATGTTCTCCAGGATGACGACGACGGACGAAAGGCCGAGCGACTTCGCCGATCCCTTGAGATTGTGGAGTTCCCGGGCGGCCGCTTCCGGAGCGATGCCCGCAGCCAGACGCACGTAGCACCTACGCGCCTCGGCCTCGCACTCGTCCGCGAGGCGGAGGGTCGTTTCGACGCCGATGCTGCGGATCAGAGCGTCGACCCGTTCCTCGTCGACCTTCGGCGTCTCGACGGCGCCACGGCGGCTCCACGCGACGGAGGCGACGGTACGCAGCAGGCCGTCGGCGTTGAAGGGTTTGGTGAGAAACGCATCCATCCCGGCCTCGAAGCACATCGTCCGGCAGGTCTCGGAGGCGTCGGCCGTGATCGCCACGATCGGCACCTTTCCGGGCCGTCCGCCGAGCCTTCGGATGCCTCTTGCGACCTCCGGCCCGTCCATGATCGGAAGCTGCACATCCATCAGGACGACGTCCGGATGCGTGGTCCGGGCCATCTCCAGCGCCGCCCTGCCGTCCTGCGCGACCGTCACGGAATGGCCTGCCGACTTCAGGAAGGCGATCGCCACCTCCAGGTTGATCTTGTTGTCCTCCGCCAGGAGAACCCGGAGCGGCACGATCCCGGGGTCGCGGGCCGGTTCGGCGAGATCGACCTCGTCCGTCGTGGCCATGCAGGGGATCTCGAACCAGAACAGGTTGCCTCCCTTCGGAACGGAGGCGTAGCCTATGGTGCCGCCCAGACCTTCGACGATCCGCTTCGAGATGGCGAGGCCGAGACCCGTACCTCCCTGACCGGCAAGGAGGCCGTTGTCCAATTGGGAGAACTCGCGGAAGAGCAGCGGCACCTTGTCGTCCGGAATGGATTCCCCCGTATCCCGGATCTCGTACCGGAGCATGGCACCTTGAGCGGCGTCGACCGTCGTGAGGCTGACCATGACTTCGCCGCCCGATCCCGTGAACTTGACCGCGTTCCCGAGGAGATTCAGCAGGACCTGCCGGATCCGGGATCCGTCGGTGAGCACGCGGGCCGGAACGTCGTTTCCGATGTAGTGGCCTATGCCGAGCATGTTCCGCATGGCGGTGCCGGCGACGATGTCGCTGACGCTTCGAAGCCCGGCCGCCACGTCGAAGGGGCGGATGACGAAGTCGGTCCGGCCAGCCTCGAGCTTAGAGAAGTCGAGGATGTCGGATACGATCGACAGCAGGGCGTCGCCGCACTCGCGGATGGTGGCCAGGCACTCCCTCTGACGATCGTCCAGGGTGGTTCCGGAGAGGACTTCGGACATGCCGATGACGCCGTTGAGCGGAGTCCGGATCTCGTGGCTCATGGTCGCCACGAAGGTGGATTTCGCCCGGTTGCCCGCCTCGGCGGCCTCCTTGGCCGCTTCGAGTGCCGCCTCCGCGGCGCGCTGCCGCGTGACGTCCCTGGCGGTCATGACGATGCCGCCGCCGGCCAGCGGCCTGAGCACCTCCTCGATGTCTCGTCCGTCGGGGGTGCGGCTCTGGCGGACGATCTGGGCGGCCGGTGCCGGCCAGTCGCGGAGCAGGTCGCTGCCGAAATCGAGTTCGGCCCCTTTGGTCGAGCATCCGCTGTCGATGCGGTGACGCACGGCGTCCGCGATCGGCGCGCCGTGGCCGAGCAGATCGGGCGGGACGGCCAGGAGCTCGGGCAGTCTTCGATTTCGGACCGCGACCTTTCCGGCCGGGTCGATGGTGAGGATGCCCTGGTCGATGTTGTCGAGCGTGACCTCAAGGGCGGCGGACTTCTCCTTCAGGACGGCTTCGCTTTCCTGGAGGGCCGCGGCGTTCCGGTGCGCGGCCGTCACGTCGGTCGTCACCATGACCCAGCCGTCCTCGCCCAGCGAGTTCGTCCGGATCTCCAGCACGAGGTCGTCGGCCAGTTCGTGGCGCCGGACGCCGACCGTGATGTCAGGGCCGCCGAGAAAGCGGTCCAGGATCGCGTCCACGCGCGAGCGGGAGGTGTCACCCCCCGTATCCTCGAGCGTCATGGCGACGAAGTCGCCGATCTTGAGGCCGACGATGGCTTCGGGCGGCAGCCTCGCCAGTGCCGCGGCTCGCTTGTTGACGAGGCGCAGGCGCTGCTCCTTGTCGAAGACGAGGATGCCTTCGCCGGTGCTCTCCAGGACGGTTTCGAGGAAGAGCGTCTTCTCCTCCAGCGCCGCTTCGGCCTTCAGACTTTCCGTCACGTCGCTGTAGACGCGCACGATCCGGCCTTTGGGAGCGGCGATCGTCTTAACCTGCAGACAGGTGCCGTTCACGAGGCGCATGATGCAGACCGGCTGGCCGTGTATGTCGCGGCCGCATCGCCTGATGAACGTTTCGTAGAGTTCCTCGGGGGGCAGCGAACTTTCGAATTCGCCGTCCTCGATCTGCCTCCTGAGACTGTCCTCGAACGTGTGGCCGACGGCCTCCTCGGGGCTTGCGAAGCCGAGCCAGCCCGCCGCGAGCTTGTTGGCATGCACCAGCTTGCCGTCGACGTCGTAGAGGGCGACGCCCTGTCCGACACCCTCGAGGGTTGCCGCGAGCATCTCCGATTTCGCTTCGAGCTCGACGTTGCCGCGCTCGATCGCGTCCGCCGCGACAAGCTTGCGGCGCTCGTCCCGGATCAGCAGGAAGGTGGCGGCCATGATGGCGACGCTGAGCAGGAAGGCGGCGATCCCGTAGTTCCGGCGGGTGACCTCGGACTGTGCGAGGATGTCCTTCGTGCCCACGCCGACCCCTACGACGAGCGGTGCGCCGGCCACGTCGCTGAAGCAGGTGTGCCGCACGTTCGCATCGATCCGGCTCGTGCGCGTGTAGCAGGGGCCTTGCTCGCCGTTCTGCGCTTGCGATCCGGCGACTTCGCCGATGCCGTTGGCCGGAGAGCGGGCGAGGATGCGATCCCCCGGCCCGGTGACCATCGCCGCGCCGGTCGGACCCAGGTCGACTTGGCGGAAGACCTTCGTCAGGGCGTCGGGTGCGACGGATGCGATGACGACGCCGCCGAAACGGCCGTCCGCCTTTTGGATGCGGCGCGTGATCTTGACCACCGTCCGGTCGGAAATGGCCCCGACCACTGGATCGCTGACCATGAGCGCATCCTGGTCGGACGCCTTCTGCGCCTGGAAATCGGGTTGTCCGGCGACGTCGATGTCCAAGGGGCCGGGCCTCAGCGTGGAGGCTACGACCCGCCCGGCCTCATTCGCGAATGAGATCTGGACGATGTCGCCGGAGGCGGGATTGAAGTCGCTGTTGCGGGCCCAGGCGTAGAGGTCGAAGCCGGGTTCCTGCAGCGACCGCCTGACCCTTTGAACGAACTGGTCGGTGGTGCGCAGTGACCGCGAGATCGTATCCGCGTACAGCCGGCTGAGATTGGATGCCTGACTGAAGGCGTTCTCGGTATCGTTCGCGATCTCGCGTTCGGAGACCCAATAGGCCGCAGCCCAGGTGAGAAGCAGCATCGAAGCCGCGAACATGACGATGCCGCGGCCGTAGAAGAGCAGGACGGAGGGACGTCGCGAGCCCGGACGACGGTGTAGTCCCATGACCCTTCCACGAACCTCAGATGTCTCTGTGCGAAGCCGAGGAGTCGTATGTCTGCTCGACGATCTCCCAGTTCCTGAGAAACGACTCGACTACGGCCTTGTCGAGGCGACCGCCGGCGTCGGCGAGCAGCTGGTCGCGGGCGGCGTCGAGCGTCAGTGCGGGACGGCCTGTGGTGCCGGTCACGAGCGCGTCGAACGTCGAGGCGACCTGCGCGATGCGTCGCGCCAGATCGGGGATGCCGTGGTCACGGAGCATGATGGAGGTGTAGGCCGCGACCCGGCGGTCGGCAGCGGTGCGCATCGAAGGCTGGTTGCTCTGTCGTCCGTGCTCGGTGAACGCCTCCGCCAGCAGATCGGCCAAGTCTCGCATTCCGCTGCGCGGATCGCTGGCGCGGCGCAGGGTCATGAGGTTGCGGACGCGCGCCGTGATCTCGCTGGTGTCGAACGGTTTTGCGATGAAGTCGGTGGCGCCCGCCTCGAGGGCCGCCTCCTTGATCTCCTTGCGTTCGTTGGAGGTCACCATGACGATGGGGACCGCGTCGATCGCCGGTCTCGCACGGGCCTCCCGGACGAAATCGACGCCGCTCATCCGTTCCATCATCTGGTCGACCAGGACGATGTCCGGCGGATCCGAGAAGAGCTTGTCCAGAGCTTCGCGCGGATCCTCGAATCCGATCACGGTCGCCCCTTCGATCTTCTCGATCAGGGACGAGAGCAGGATGCGGTTGACTCTCGAGTCGTCGATCACGAACGCGCGCATTGAATTCCGCGGGGGTGGCTGCCGTCGGTGAAACCCACACGGCGGGATTCCCTACGGGGCACTTATCCGAACGCACGCCGAGGTGGAACCCCGCGCGGGACACACCCGCACGGAGTTCCAGGGACGCTCTTAACGATTGCTTGCGTCGAGGGCCTCGTCGGCCTCAGCAAAGGATGGAACCTGCCGCGCCCGGCTCATTCGAAGGGGTTGGCGACCGTGGGCGGCGGCTCCTCGCCGCCGACCGAAGCCGGAAGATCGGCTGCGTCCAGAGCGATGCGCATCCGGTCGAGCAACTCGAGAGTGCGTGCGAGGCGTTCGCGCCCGGCGACGTCGCGGGTGAAGGAGACGGAACCGTATACGGAGACCGCCTCCGTTCCATTCTCGAACTTCAGTCCATCGATCTCCATAGCCGCCACGTCGTCGGCGAAGGGAACGAATTCGGGAGCGGCTACCATGTGCGCAACACCTTCTTAGCAAGCCAAAGGGCGTTCTTCTCGAGGTATCCGACGGTGCCGCCGGCCGGGCCTGCCGCCGCGGTGTCGGCGCCGCCGCGGTTGAAGCCGTGCGGGGTCGGCTCGGGCAGGGATGGCACGACCGCCTTGATCGATGCGGGAAGAGATGGGAACGGATCGATGCCGCTCAGTTGGCCGACTTCGGCGATCGAGATCGCCCGCCACTTCATGCCCGGAACGTTGCCGACGAGATAGGCCCCGGCCTGACCCGAGCGCGGGTCGTAGATCGCCTTGAAGATATGGGTCGGCACGAGAACCCGGCCCTTCAGAGCCTTGATCTCGGAACCGTGGAAGATCGGCCCCGTGACGACGAAAAGCTCTCCCGAGCGCGTCGCAAGGGTGCGGGTCGCGGACTCGATTCCTTCCCACAACCCTCTGTTGTTGTCCCTGTCCTGTGGAAGCATGTTCGACAGGCTGAAGCTTTCGCTCTGCGCGCCCGGGTCGGGCATGTCTCCGCTCGGAGCGAGGTGTCCCCGGTCGTAGCCGGACCGCTCGTAGTCGGACAGCTCCGATCGGTCGGCCGCGGGCAGGAGGGGCTCGGCGTGGAACTGGTTGACCCGACTGGTCTCCTTAGCCCTGCGGAGGCTGTCCCGGGTCAGGTGTTCGGCCGACCAGAGCGCGCTCCTAACGATGCCGGAATGGAGAAGCGCGAAGGCGGAGAAGCAGATGGGGGCCGTGCGCGAGGCGAGCTTGGGGTTCAAAAGGTCCGGGGCTAGGCCGCCGGCGAACTTATCGGGGCAGGAGGTCTGCGACGCCGCGGCGGACACGGTGCAGGCCAGCAGCGCCGCGAAGGCGTAGTGCAGTCGGTTTCGGCGCTTCGAGATCATGGACGTTCCCTTCCGGTCCGAAGGTCGTCGGCACCCGTGAAAAGGTCAAATCGCTTCGGCGTGCCCGAGGGGCCGGGACGAACGGAAGACCGTTCCTTGTCGCGCGGCCGCCCTCGATCTATCGTCGGTTCATTCCTTCCGGAGATCGGCATGTCGCGGATATCGGTGCTTTCGTTCGTCGCCGCCCTGGCTATCGCCGGATCGGCATCCGCTTTCGCGGACGGCGCGCTCTACTTCATGCGCGGCGTCCCCAGTTTCGGCGCCAACCTCCAGGTGGGCGGCCACGGCGAGACGGCGATCGACATCGGCGGCGGTGAAGGCGTGCAGCTGGAATTCGAGAACGCCCCATCCTGGCTAACGGTCGCCGAGGTGCAGGAGGTCGGCCCGGGACGGGCTCGGGCGATCCTCCACGCGGACCCGACCGAGTACGGCCAGTTCGACGGGATCGTGGTGCGGGTGACGGATGCGAAGGGACGCTCCGCATCCTCCATCCCGTTCCGTGTCCAAGTGCTTCCTCCTTCGCGAAAATAGCTCCTCCGAAGCGAGTTCGAATCTCAAGGACGCGTCTCGGGTCGCAACGAAGTGTCGGCCTCGTGCTCCGGGATCGGAATGCGGAGGCCGGAGGTGACCGTTTCGCGACCGACGGCGCGTTCCGAGAGATACAGCCCGAGGAACGAAGCGCCGAGGCAGGCCGTGCCGGCGACCGCGGCGGTCCGAGCTGCGCCCTGGTCGCGGAGAGCCTCCACGAGGTCGAACATGAACTGCGCCGCGGCCCATCCGCCGAGCGCGAACGCCGCCTGCGAGCCGGCGAGCAGAATCGATTTCGCGCCGTCGTACGGATGGGCGCGTTCGTCCGTGCTCCAGGGCTCGGCCGCGCGGAGGTGGGTGGCCAGCGCGGCGACGAGGTTCGCCGCGCTGGCGATCATCAACGGTCCCGTCGCCCAGCAATGGGGTCCGTGAAGCAGACGCAGCGTCGATCCGGCTGCGAGACCGAGGGTGCCACCCGTGATGCCGACGGCGCGGATCCTGGAGCGTCCCAAGCGGCGGCACATGGCCACCGCGGCGGCGCGATGCGGGCAACCGGCGATCTTTGCCAACTCGGCCCGTTCCTTCTAGTCTCGGCAGTACAACCAGGATTTCTGCAGCGGCCAAGGCATGTCAACGGAAGCAACCGAGGCCGAGACCGGGATGCAGGCCTATGCCTGCCGGAAAGTCTGGACGCGAGGCGAAAGGGCAACGATCTCCGGCATCAAGGATCGTGCGATCGAGCTGCTTTCGGACGCCGGCGTGACGGCACACCGGGTGAACTTTCCCTTCGCGATCCACCACCGGGTGGTCGTGCGCTCGGTTCGACGGGGTTTCGGAGGGCGGACGCACCTGCGCGCGAGAGAAGTTTCCGACCTTCTCGAGGCTTGGTCGCGCGAGAACGGCGGAGCTGAGATTTACGCGTGGCAGGCCGTGGCGCTCTCGTCCGATGCCCTGGCTGCGAGATGCCGGATCGTCCTCCCGGACGAGATCGAGACCGCGATCGATGGTCTGCTCGTCGACCGCGGTCTCGGTTTCGTCCGGCACGTCCGTAGACTTCTGGCTGCATGACGGCTTCCGACTTTCGAAGGTCGCGGCTACGGTTCTTCGTTCCTTCTGCCCGGGGCCACGGAATTGAGCATTCGTCCTTTCGCCGAAGCCTTCGAAGCCAGGTTCCGTCAGATCGAGGGCGTGCTCGCGATCGACCCGCCGCCCGAAGGTGTGCGCCGGATGGTGTGGGACCGGACCTTGGGATTGCGGAACCGGTTTCCGGCTTTGCAGGACGCGCTCGCGACGGCCTCGTCCCTGCCGCAGGCCGCACTCGGCAGATCCGACGTCGTGTCGATGCGGGAGAACCGGGTCGCATTACCCTCGGGGGAACCCGATCCACTGCCGGAAGGGCACGAGCCGCTGGGCGGCGCGCGCTTCGCCGGGTATGCGGAGCAGTCCCTCGGAGGCTCGATGCCCGTGCTGTTCCAGCGCTGGTGCGTCGAGCAGGCGAGGCAGGTCACGCCTCTGGCCTACCCACGCGGCGAGGAAGTCGCGGCTTCGAACCGGTCCGTGCCGGACGTCTCCGCCACCGCGGACGCGATCTTCGCCGATCCGAATGCGCAGGTCGGCTTCTGCCACGACCTCGTCGACAAGGCGCTCGGCATCGGGACGGGCGGCGTCGGCCACCCCGACGCGGCCGACGGCTTCATCTGGCATCCGGCCACCATCGTCTTCGGTCCCGAGCACCTGGAGGCTTTCGCTGAAGGCGCCGCGCGGGCCATGTTCGCGGCTGCCTGGTCGCTGACGACGAGCGAGAACCTGTCCGGGTTGGATGTGCTGGAGGCCGCGCCCCCGACGCCCGCCGACGCCCTTCTCGAAGGATACCGCCTGGCCGGACGGTGCGAGGCCGCGAACGGGATGTCGATCGACGACCTCGTCGAGTCTGCGAGGATGGCCGACTGCGGCGGCGACCGGGACGTCTACGAGGCGCGTGCCCACGTGGTGGGCGGCCTGGCCGAGGCGGAGGAATTCGGCCGAGCCTGTGCTCTCTCCGCTTGCGGCAACGGAACCTCGTGGTTCGATCGACATGCCGATTTCGATCTGAGGCCGGTCCGCTTTGAATATGCCGGGCCCGACATCGGGGCCGACGAACCTTTTGCGTCCCCGCCGACACCGCGGTTCTGATCGGCCGTTCCTTACCGACCGTCCGCGGCCGTCCACAGCAAGTACGATGCGAAGAAGCGGAGGTCCGGAACGGCTCGCGACGAGATCCGTTGTGGTGTCGGATGGTGAAAATGCCGGAACCGAGTCTCCGCCGGCGTCCCGGGCGGGACCTTCCGAGCTTCGGATCCGGCTCGGCATCGCTTCTCGCCTTTGGACCCGCTGATCGCATAGGCCCGTTGCCGCAGAGCGGCCTTCGGACTGCTCGCGGGCGCGTGGCGCTCCCGGTCGCGCTGCTTGCCTGCGCGCTTCTGGCCGCAGCCGGAACCGCCGTCGTCCTTCATCCCCGGCGGGAGGCGTCGCCCCCTACGCTTCCCGAGCGGATCGTCGTGGCACCGATCCCACCCGCCGTCGTTCCTTCGATGCAGCCCCCTCGGGAGGTGGCCGTCGAGGCGCCCCCTCCGGCTGTGGTGGCGACGTATCCCGCAGCTCCGCCGTCCGATCCATCGACGCCGCTCGTCAAGTCCATCGACCGCGTCGCCCCTGCCGCACCTTCCGCAGTCCGACCGCGCAATGCGGACGATCACGCTTCGCATCCCGAGGTATCGCGGACCGAACGGGAAGCCCCCTCGCCACCGCGGACCGGACGGCATCCCGCCGCTTCGCGACCCGGCCCGGCCGCACGCACGACGCTCCGGCACCCTGCGCCCACCTCGGATGCCGAAGTGCGTGAGACGGGTGCGACGCCTAGGGTGAAGCCAGTCAGGCCGGTTCCTTCGCCGTCGGGTCCCGCATCCTCCTGGAGCCTTCCCTCAGTGCTTCGCCCCGGAGGATTCTGATGAACCAGTTCACAGCTTGAGCATTGTCGAGACATCGCTGCTTCGAAGCGGGAGGTACCGGATATGAGTGCTCTGATCAGGACAGGCGCCCTGTTGGCCGTTGCAATCGGAGCATCCGGTTGCATTCCTTTGCGGAACGGTGGGATCGACGCGACGGGAAGTCTGCAGCCGACTGCTGGGCATGCCGGGCCGAACACGTCGGCGGGTTCCTGGCAGATGCCCTTCCAGCTGCTCCCGATCGCGTCCGTGCCCGGTGGCGAGCGCGACAGCGTCATCGCCTACGTTCCCCAGACGGGCTTCGTCAAAGGCAAGGCGGAGACCGTCGCAGCCATCGGGCAGCCGCTCCAGGGGCGCGCCGGACCGAATCTCGCCCTGCCGGCGTGCCGGGAGGTCGTCACCCAGGAGGCTGCCAAGAACGGCGCCAAGGATATCGAGACCGTCTCTGAAGGCCCGAGCCGGCGCGTGGCGGCGAACCGCTACGACGGGTTGGTCCGTTTCCGCATCACCTATGGCGAGCGGAACGGCGTCTTCGACGTCAGGGAGGCGACTTTGAACTGCACGGTCGACTCCAAGGGCAAGATCGTCGACGCGAAGGTGTGATCCGACCTCAGCGGTTCGTCTCGGCTTCTTCGATCGCCGTCGACACCGCTTCCCAGCCGGCGGCGGTCTCGAGGTTGCCGCCGTGGTCGGACCCGTCCAGTATGACGAGGCGGCGCGGATTGCGGGCTGCCGCGAACAGCGCCTTCCCCATCCGGGTGGGCACGACGTCGTCGCGTGTTCCGTGCAGGATCGTGGTCGGGCTCTCGGTGCGGGCGATGGCCGAGACGGAGTCGAAACGGTCCAGGAGGAGCACGTCCACCGGGAGCCAGCCGTATCGGCTGCGCGCCAAGTCCGTCATGGACGTGAAGGGGGCGTCGAGGATCAATGCGGCCGGCCTGCTGCGCGCCGCGAGGGCTACGGCGACTGCCGAGCCCAACGACTCGCCGTAGAGGACGACGGGCCCTCCGGCATTTGCCCTCGCGAACGCGTCGGCGGCATCCGCATCCAGGGCAAACCCCTGTTCGCTCGGACTTCCCGTCGACCCCGGGTATCCGCGGTACTCGACCAGCAGGACGCCGCGTCCGCCTTCGGCGAGGGCCAACGCCCGGGGTGCACGGCCCCCTGCGGCTCCGCCGTTGCCGTGGAAGTACACGATCGTGGCCCGGCTCGGCTGGGCGCGTTTCCAATACGCGGCCAGCCGCTCCCCGTCGGCCGTCGCGAGAACGACGTCCTCGAAGCCGGAGAGGCCGGCTTCGGAGGCGGAGAGATGCCTGCCGAAGGGTTGGTACATGATGCGCCTCTGAGAGACGAACATCAGGGCGGCGATGGAGACGTACGCCGCCAGGCATACGGATGAGCCGATCGCGACGGTGCGGAGCCTCGTCAACGCGTCCTCGCATGCTTCAGTGATCGCCGGTGGGCGTCCGCCGCCGTCTCGGCCTTTTCCGCCCTGCGCTGCAACCGCCGCCATGCGAGCGCGCCGCGCAGGCTCGGCACCGGCCATCTCGCCGCCTTCGCGAGCAGGCGGTCGAGTTCGGGAAGATCGATTACGCCGGCGGGCATGCCGGCCGGGAAGGTGGCGGATCCCGTGAACACGACCAACGGACGGAGCCTGCAGCCCCAACCCGCGGCACGCCTGACGGCCGCCACGTGACCGTCGTTTTGCAGTAGGGGATTGTAGAATCTTCGTTTGGCGCCGCGGCTTACCTGGGTCCACGTGCGCTCTCCGGGCCGGCCGAAGCACGCCCCCGAGTAGTGTTTCGTCTCCAGGATGAAGAGGGTCCGCCCGGCTCGCACGATGTGGTCGATCTGCGTGGCGCCGCCGGGTGTCCGGAGATAGATGTCGTGCAGGGCCGGCAGGCCCGTCCGGGCAACCACGCCGACCACGCGTCTCTCGCCGATCCGGCCGGCCTCGGGCGAGGCCTTCGGAAATCTCCGCCCCATCGGCGTCGCTGCCGCGGCAAGGAGGCATAGCCCCAGTACAGCCAGCAGGATGAGAGCGAGGGAGAGCGTCACTACGATGTCCACGCCGCTAGAGGCGGTCGCCGATCTGGACGCGGGGACCGCGCGAGGTCAAGTCGTGGACGGGAACGCGAGAGCCGCCGACCACATTCACGGCCTCGTCCGCCGGCTCCGGGTTGAACGAAGGAACGGTTCGAGCGATGCTTGTCGTTCCTTCAGAGGCTACGACATGGCTCCCGCTCCCGCCCCCGAACTCCCCGCCGGCTGCATGCTGATCGAGCGGGAGGGCCTTCCGCCCGGCTGCAGCCTGCTGAAATGGGTCGACGGAGGGGTCGACATCGTCGACGCCGGCCTGAGAGTGAAGGCGTCGGTTCGGTTCGATGTCGACGTGGAGGCCTGGGCCCTCTTCGTTCACGACGTGCCGCGGTCGCCGTCGGCTGGAACACGCCCGCGGGGCCGCAGGGTCTCGGCGTCGTCCAACCCGGAGCGTCTCCTTGCCGCCTTCGCGGCGGATGCGGAGCTCGATGCCGTAGCCTGACGACCGCCCGCTTTGCGTCTTGCGAAGCTGCCCGGCATCTTCTCCGAAAGGTTCGGAGAGCGAAGGAATGAGCGCGCAGCGACAGTCCGGCTGGGACCGGCGGGCCGACAACGAGGTTCTCTACGGCGGCGACGTGCTTCTGACCGTCTCGGAGAACGAGGATGCGGCCGTAATCCTCACATCGTCCATCCCCTCGATGCCTCAGCGCTTCACATCGCTCGAGGTTCGCGAGGACGGCGCCTACCTCCGCCGCGTCGACGGACAGGACGTCCGGTTCGACACCGACCCCCTGCTCGCCGAGATGGCGGCCGAGATCGGATCCGTGCGCGTCGAGGAGGTGGAACTCGCACATGGCGGGCGCCGCTACGAGCGGAACGAGGTCTATGCGATCCCGGCCATGGCCGCCGACCGTCCGGCCACGGGGCCGTCGGAAGTCGATCCGATGGCGGCGCCACGTTTCGGTATGTGAGGAGGACGACATGGCGGCCAGACGCGCTCCTCGCGGCAGCCGGATCTCCGTCGGCGGCACCTCCGAGATCGCCGGCGCCCTCATAGCCGCCTCGCTCCAGGGCGAGGGGGCAGGCAGCGTCCTGCCGACCGCGGGACCCTCCTTCCGATGGACCAAGGCGATCGACGATCCGGTCGTGGTCGATGCGCTTGCTTCCGTCCGCGAGATCTTCGGTGTCGAGCCCGACCTGGCCATCCTCGACGTGAGGGCCGTCGCTTCGGCCGACTGGACCGAAGATCGGATCGACGGCCTGCTCGCGGCGCTCGGAACGGCGGATCTCGGTGCGGTCGAGGCTCTCTCGCGCAATTTCGCATCCGGCGTGGTTCCGGAGGTGCATCGCCCGCTTGCGGCGATGGCGCCAGCCGGTGGCGTCGCCTGGATCGTGCCGTACTCCCCTTTCTCGGGCGGCTGGGACGCCACACGCGAACTCGTCGGCGTGGCGCGTCGGGTCTGGCCTGTGGCCCAGTTGAGGGCGGAGGACGCCCGCAGGTTCACGGCCGGGCGGCAGATCGGCCTCGCGCTGTCCCACGTCTTGCTGCCCGAGAGCGTGGATCTCGCAGGGGACGACGTCGCTACGGCCGCTTGGCGGAGCCATCTGGCGCAGGCGTTCGCCGATCTCGTCGGCTGCGCCGTTCTCCGGCGTTTGGGCGCCCATGAGGCTGCGGATCTCGTTCCCCAGCTCCGCGACGCCCGGGCGGGGCTGCGGATGGTCGACGGACGCCTCCCGCGCGAGGACGTCGTGCTCGACACCGCTGCCGCCTTGCGTGCGGTCGGGGACTTCGTAGATGGCGCGGCGATCGTGCACGCCGTCCTGGTCCACGCTCATCCGGCCGAGGATTTTCTGGCCCCGGTCGCGCCCGTAGCTCCGGATCGGGCCGCCTTGCTTGAAGAGGCGGCCGCGATCACCGCCTGCGATCACGATCTGCTGCCGGACGACCTGCGCGTGGTGGCAGGTGACATGCTGGCGGCCGATTTGCAGGACGTCCTGGCCACGCTTCCGGACGACCCGCGCGCGTTGGAACGGTTCGTCCTGTACGGGGCATGGCGCACGCCGATCGGCTTGCAGGAGACCTTTCGGGACATCGCGGACCGGGTGCGGCCGGAAGCCGTCGCAGCCGATCGGCACCGCCCGGAGAACGTTCCCACCTTCACGCTGGCCTAAGGCGGCGGCCTCGCTGTCCGTCGGGAGCCGCCGCGCATCGTTCCGGCGATGCCCGAGGCGCGGGTAGTGTCGTGCCGATCCATCCCTTCGAACGATCTCGAAGGATGTCGGAACAACCCGCAGTTCGGCTCCTTCGAGCCGAAAAGAAGCCGTGGCGTTAAGCCAAAAGGCAAGACAGCGCGCGGAAATGCGCTTTGTTCCTTTGCGTCGGCGACTCCGGCGCCTTAATCTGGTCGCGAAGGAACGACCGGATCCGTCATGCCGCTGCTTCGTCGCGCGATCGCGCTCACCCTGTCCGCGGTGATGGCCCTCGGCCAGCCGGCCGAAGTGCTGGCCGCATCCTACGTCTTCCGTCAGGCGACCACCGCCGGCACATTCCCGATCCCGGTCCTCACCAACAACGTCGTCACCGCGCAGACCTACTACAAGGTCGACGGCCGCAGCTATTCCATTTCCTGGCAGGGCACCGGCGGACGCTCGCCCTACCTGCTCGAGCTGGTCGGTTCGCCGCTTCCGCCCGGCTGCTCCGTTCCTTTGCAGACCGGCTCGATCCTTTCGACCGCCTGCACCTTCACGACCGAGGGCAACTACTCGAACATCATCGCCCAGCTGACCGACGCCAACGGCATGGTGGTGCGCGACAACGCGCCGATCATCTACGTGACGGCACCCGCGCCCACGCTCGGCACCTACAGCTTCCCGTTCACCGGCTCGGTCGGCATCCCCTACAGCGGATCGCTCCGGATCACCGGCGGCCGTTCGCCCTTCAACGTCTCCCGCTCCACCGGCGACCTGCCGCCCGGCCTGTCCCTCTCCACCCAGCAGGACGTCAACACCGGCGTCTGGTCGGTCGTTTTATCCGGCACGCCCTCCACGGTCGGGAGCTACACCTTCGAGATAGTGATAAGGCATGCGGTGCCTCTCAAGCTAACTTTCGCGGATCCCCTTGAACTCACAATCTTTTTCGATCTCTGGCCCCAGTTTAGACCTTGGTGACGACCCAATGGTAGAGAATCGTTGTTCCTTTATGGGAACGAATGGGAAGCCAAAGTCCCGACGAATCCCCGACAGGTAGTGCCCATTTCGGGAGATGAATAAAATATGCATTTCCGGCTGCACAACCTGTAGTTAGTTTTCTTTTCCAGCTAATAGAAGCCAAAATACGTGTCTCTGAGAGGCGACTAAATCGGATCTTCGCTGGGAGGTCGCCAGCGCTCAGAAAGGAGTGCTCTATTGCTACCTCGTTCCTTCGGAGTTGTGAAGTCTGCCACAGAGCTCAACGAACCGATGTGTCGGTAACTCGCACAGGTCGTTCCTTCGTTCAGGGTCACGTGTGGATCTGGTGTGGCCCCCAATTCGACCGGACACCGGGCGCAGCCGTGAGGGCCTAGGCGGAAGCCTAGGCGTGCGCCTAGGCCGAACGACACGCAGCGTATCGAGATCATCACCGGGCGCGAGCGCCGCAGGCGCTACACCGCCCACGAGAAAGTGCGCTTCGTCGAGGAGACGATGCAGCCCGGCATGACCGTCTCGGCAGTGGCGCGGATCCATGGGCACTCACCGAGCCTTCTATTCGGGTGGAGGCGTCGCATGGCCGAGGGCGGACAGGTGGCGGTGCAGGCTGACGACGAGGTGGTCGCTGCTAGCCGGATGCGCGAGTTGGAAGCGCGCGTGCGCGATCTGGAGCGGCTGCTGGGACGCAAGACGTTGGAGGTCGAGGTGCTCAAGGAGGCGCTGGCCGCTGCACGGGTAAAAAAAGCCGCGTGGCCGCTGCCGTCACCGCCTGCGGGCTGTTCCCGGTGAAGGCCGTGGCCGACGTGCTCGGCGTCGCCCGCTCCAACCTCGTCGAGCAGATACGGAGTGGGTCGCGGTCGCGCGGTCGCTATCGTCGTGCCGACGATGAGGCCGTCCTGATCGCCATCCGCGCTATCACGGACGTGCGGCCGACCTACGGCTATCGGCGAGTGACGGCGATCCTGAACCGGACGCGGCGCGCCACTGGCGAGCCCGCCCTGAACCACAAGAGGGTGTTCCGCCTGATGAAGCGGGACAGCCTGCTCCTCCAGCGCCACACGGGTGGGCGACCCGTGCGCGCCCACGCGGGTCGTGTGATCGCCGCGGCCCCGAACCAGAGCTGGTCCTCGGATGGGCTGGAGATCGGCTGCTGGAACGGCGAGGTGGTGTGGGTAGCCTTCGCCATCGACACCCATGATCGCGAGTGATCGCGAGATGATCGCCTGGGTGGCCTCGACGGGCGGAGTCACCGGCCAGATGGTGCGCGATCTCATGCTGACCTGCGTGGAGGCTCGCTTCGGCAGCCTGGAAGCTCGCTCAGCGGCCTGCGCCCGACCCATCCCGTGCAGTGGCTGGCCGATAACGGCTCTGCTTACACGGCCGCCGAGACGCTGTCCTTCGCGGCGGCCCTGAACCTCGTGCCCTGCTTCACGCCGGTGCGCTCGCCCGAGAGCAACGGGGTGAGCGAGGCGTTCGTGAAGACGCTCAAGCGCGACTATGCCCGCGTACAGCCCCGTCCGACGCCGACACCGTTCTGGCTCGGATCGGCGCCTGGATCACCGACTACAACGAACACCATCCCCATCGTGGGCTCGGCATGCGCTCGCCGCGCGAGTTCATCCGTGCTCGAATGCAACCAGCCCCGTGTCCGATTTGATGGGGGCGACTCCAGTTGAACCGCGCCGAGTTTCCCGGAGGCTCCAACTCTTGAGAGCATGGAGCCATGACGAAGCGCCGCACACCCTTTTCACCTGAGGTTCGCGAGCGCGCGGTCCGGATGGTATTTGACCACCAGGGCGAGCACGGCTCGCAATATGCGGCGAGGCTCATGTGGCGTCCGCAGATCACCATGCTGGCGGTTACACTGGACGGCACAGTAGACCCACTCAAGCCCGGCGAGACCGCGGATCATGCCGGCCTTTTCGCCGGTCCTAACGAGCATCGTTCGGAATGGACGCGGCACGGTTTTCCGCAGGAAGGGCCCGCATCCTCCGCCGACGCGTGGTCATCGCTCGGAAGGTGGTCCGCAAGTCCCGGTGCCGGTCAGGAGGCTTCGTAGAACAGCAGGCGGACCTCCGGGCCGAGCTGCTGCAGCAGGTCGAAGTCGACGACATTGGCTGAGACCAGCGTGCAACCCATCTCCCGGGCCTGTAGGAACAGCGTGCAGTCATGCAGGGCCTTCATCCGCCGGTCCTTGACGTAGGACCTGAGCCTGCACAGGATGCCGGCGTATACTGCGGCATCCGCCATCGCCTGCCTGCTTGGCTGGTAGAGGCGGTGCGTGGGGATTCCATCGAGCACGTCCCGGATGACGGCGACGTTGGCCTCGGTGCGGGGGTCGATCGGGTCCAGCACGCCGATGGCGTGCAGCATCTCCTGCACAGCGACGATGCTGTGGTTGACTTGGCGGACCCCAATCAGGTGGTCCAAGAGCACCGGCGTCCGACCTTTCAACTGATGAATGTAGACGCCGGTGTCGAGCAGAAGCGGCCCGCCGGCCGCCACCGCCGCGTCGTCGACGTAGGCAAGTTGGTCGCGGGTCCGCAGGGTGATCCTAGCGAGGTCATGACGCGATCGGAGCTTATCCGTGTGCGTCGCGAGAAGCGCCACCTTCAGAACCCGATGTCTAGATCCGGGTCGAGCTTGCCGCGTGCGTTCGCGAACACTCTGGCGAAGTTGTCCTCCACCGCGACGTTGGCGAGCGCAAAGGCCAGAAGGTCGGTCGTCGACACGATGCCGGTGCGGCGCTTGGCTTGTTCGAGCAACTTTGCGGGGAGCCGTGCACCGACCTGTTGGGTCTCTTTCGAAATCAGCGCCATGTCGGCGGCCCGGACCATCACCGCGGGGACGAGCATGCCAGTTTTGACCGACACCGCGGACCCGCCGGCGAACGCGACCGGACCCTTGGCGCGTTCGAGTTTCACCGCGTGCGTCTCGGCGCTCCTGGTCTCGGTCTCAGTCAGTCGCTTCCGTGACTTACGGACAGCTCGGCGTAAGCGGGGCAAATTCCCGGGCAAACGCCAAGCTTGCTCGTTCCTGGACCGCTACAAGTCGTTGAAATCGCTGAGACGGCTTTCCACGCGCAGCGTGCAAACAGCCAAGCTGCCCGGGAATTTGCCCCTCTTACCAGCTCGGCCATCAGTCGGCGCGGGTGCCATGGTTCTCTCGCGTTCGCGCTCGTTTAACACAACCCTATATATGTTAAACACGGAATATGGTGACCACAAGCGGCCGACGGGAGGCACAGGTTCTGCCGGCGCCGCCGAGGAACACGGTTGAATGTTTTGAGAAGGGCTAGGCCGCGGCTGCCTTATCCGCTGCGCCGCCAGTCCTAACGGGTTGAAGGTCAGCAGTTGAACGGCGGTCAGGCGGCACGCATGCGCTGCAGCGACATCGACCACTATGGCTCGCGAACGGCGGAGCGCGCTTGGAAGTGCGGACCGAGACGATAGAAGCGCGAGTACGTCCTCGCATAGCCGGTGAACGGATCGAACGTGAATAGCTCGCTAGTCGTTATCACACGGCCGTTTTCAAGGTAGGGGTGCCCCATTACTACACCGACCAAATGAGGGCGCGGTGCTATGTAGACCCGCCAACCCGTCAATTGCGGAGCAGTTTGCAATGCGTTCTCCGTCGGGTGTTCGCCGCGAGCAATGTGGGTCAGATCTTCAGCTAGTGCAAAATACTTTCTTGCTGTTCTTGCAAGCTCGGGAAACGGTCCAGCGCCGGTGTTCAAGATCGTCATAGATCTTCTCCAATTCGTCCTACAACGTTGTTCGTCCGCTTCTTTTTGCGATCGTCCTAGAAGCCATCGGTTATGGTTCGAGCTAAATAGCGCTACGAGGTCGAACACGTGTCGGAAATGGTCGTGAACTGGCCACCGTCGAGCATGCATTGGCCGGTCAGCACGTCGGCAAGATGCTCCAAGGTAGCTCAGGATCTCGACAGGAGGGATGTGGCCGCATCTGTCGCCCCTCGCAGCAACGCTGCGTAGGGCAGCGGCAAACGTCCCTCGAGTCATGTCGGCGAATGCACCTAGAATTTGTTCACCGGCCACCAAGCGATCGGCATCACCACGCGACTACGTCGAGAATGATCCACCGCAGGGATCCGACTAGGATGCCGATGACCTTGATGTTTGATCGGTCCGCGTCGATCTTGGAAGGCGAAGGTGGTAGTGCCGTGCTTCCAGAGAAGCATCGATCGGACGATTGCGAAGCTGACGCGATTCCAGGGGTACACGGATGACCGTCACTTCGATCGCGGACGGCCGACGCTCCAGTAGGATAGAACGTTGGACTTCTTCACACGACCCGGCATCGACATCGCCACGCCGGTCGAGCGCCGCCTCGGCGGCAGAATGCTTGCAAGCGACGCCCGGGAATTCGAATTTCGTCTCTAGACGCCGCTGAACGATGGTTCGGAGTCGACGTAGATGTAGATCAGCCCTAAGCGATCGGGATCGGCCCGCTTCTGTCTTCCTCGCCGGCAATGTCGATGCCGCTCGGTGATCACGGAAGTTGTTTTGCCCCATTGCAGCAACATGATCGGCGAATGTTTCGGCAGGCTTCAGCGACGATGATAGATTCTGCCACGGTTCTCCTCGATAGATCGGCACGTCCTGACGATCCGAGCGGAGGAGATGGCATCCACCGTCGCACTTCATGAAAGCGCATCCGACTTGCTGCAAGCGGCTGACGAATTGCAACGCTGCGAGTCTTCGCGTACGGACCTGGCTTGGGTGCATGAGGCAGCTTTGCTCTCGGCCGGAGATCCAGCCGTGCGTATGCGGGTTCCGATCGAAGAGATTTCGCCGCGCGGCACCATTGAGCGCCTAACGTGCGTGCTCCCTCAATGGGAGGATCGTCGCGGATTGTCTCGCTGGACGAAGCCGCGCGTAAATCCGATGCTGGCGGTTCCTGTTTCGGGTCCGCGCCTATCGGCTTCCCAGATCGCGCTCTGGTTCAGAATCAACTGGAACAAAGCGCCGAGTTCTACAAACTACGATAGCGTATGCCGCGTCCGGTGCAAGCGGAAACCTATGTCGTTTTGTGCTCGCTAACGATTCTTCGAGCCACACCGACCTGATACGTTTTTGAGAATTATTCCGCTATTGGGGAGCTGCTTAATCACGAATGCTCGAAATCGATCGGCCAGCGAGGTTTGACAAATACTGAAAAAAACTTGTATTAAAACAGATGTCCGGCATGATATCGATGGAAAAATGTGGGCATGATGACGAATCTTGAATATGCAATTGCGAAGGAGAGTTAATAGTCTTCAACCGCCGAGCCAATAGATACTCGGGAACCCTCGTCTGCACCGCAGCGGTCCAGGCGTGCGACGCGCTCTACAAGGAATGCGCAGCCGCCGTTCGACCGGGCAGTTGCTCCAGCGGATCGGGTGCGAAACCGGACTGCGCCACAGTTCATAAGTTCGCCTTGACCGAACACAATCCGCGTCATTCGGGGCGCAGGCACCTCAACGTCCATTTCGACCACCTACGTGCGCTAAACGGGGAAGGCTTCGAGAACGAGATCAGCTCTGTCGCGAACGGCGCGTCCTCGGCTTTCCCGACACTGTGAGGCAAGGCCGGATTTAGC
Source organism: uncultured Methylobacterium sp. (assembly GCA_963990595.1). Taxonomy (GTDB): domain Bacteria; phylum Pseudomonadota; class Alphaproteobacteria; order Rhizobiales; family Beijerinckiaceae; genus Methylobacterium. The sequence continues at coordinate 5,161 of CAXDNE010000001.1, read as the reverse complement.
GAACGACGCTAGCGTCGGACTACGACCGCGGACGAAGCGATCAGACACAGCCTTCTGCGCCGATGGCTGCCCCTGCCCTTGCCGAAGCAGCTTTCCTCGCATCTCCCGTGCGAGCCAAAGAACCTCGACACCGACGTCGCAGTGGCGGTCACGCGCGTGCTGCAGGATAAGGAGGCAGCCCGGATCGTCGGCCTCGCTCGCCAATTCTGCCGGATCGTGGACGATTGCTGCAGTGGCAAGCTGGTCAAGTTGGAGAACATCGGCGCCTTCGATGGATCGCCGGACGACGCCTGCAAGCGCGGTTAGTGCGTAGTCGATGGCTTCGCTACCAGTCTCCGGCAGGTTGTGTCCCCTGGCGTGGTGTAGCTTCGGCGTGGCCACCACGATCACCGGCCTGGGCCGGGTTGATCAGGCTGCCAGGGTGGGCAGGCTGACGAGGGGATCATCGCCGATCGGGGCGATGCTTTCCAGGGTGATGTAGCGGGAGCGCTGGACGGCCCACTCGTCGTTCTGTTCCAGCAGGATCGCGCCTACAAGGCGTGTGATAGTCCCTCCCACAACGTTGCCAATTTTGTTTGGAGCACTTCCCTGGATCGCGGTGCGCTGCGAGCGCAGTATGGGGAGGGGTTCCGCGCTGGCGTGCTGACCCGTCTGCCTCGCAGCTCAGCCGCGCCATCTGAGGAGCGCGTCCATGGCTCGACGCAGCACGCCTCCCGAACTTCGGCTGCAAGTCTCCTTCGAGGTCTGCCGGATCGCGCCGCAGTGCTTGGCCGACGCCTACGAACGTCTGGTTCCGATCCCGCGCCGCTCGATCCGGCCGATGGTCACCGCCTCGATACGCCGCCTTCAACTCACCGTCGTCACCCAATCTCCCGCATAGCTCGAGAAAAAGGTGGGGTATGCTTCGTCACGGCTCCATCCTCGCAAGATCTGGAGCCTTTGGGAAACCGGGCGTGGCTCGCGTGTGGACCGACCTGAGATCCCGGCCGGTGTCCCTTTGACAAGAGTCGCAAACCAGGTGATCTGAAAGAGGGTCTGCATGCGAGGCCCACATGAGCATCCGCTATTTCGACCGTCTACCACTCAAGCGCGACGAAGCTATTCCGATCGTCGGGGAAGCCGCACTTCGCATATTGAGAAAGCACGGCCAGCGGGTCGAAGACGCGCGTGGCCAGATGCACGTGGCACAAGTCGATGGATACACCATCAGGTACTATCGTCTTCAGTCCGCAGCCTGTCCCATGTTGGAGGAGTCCCAACCCGCTGACGGAAAAGCGCTGACACACAAGTCGATGAACTACCTCGACGTCGAAGCTGGCGAGCTCCTGTTCGGCTTCGCTTGGGATCATGAAAGCTTCAGTGCCCGGCGCATCGTCAGAGGACCCTGGGAGTACGGGATCCTCAACGCAGCAGGAATGGAAGCGCAGTTTCTCGGGAAATGCGCACTTCCACCTTGTGCGCCGGAGTCGAGGAGCAGCACAAAATGGCCTCTGGACGCGTTGCGTCAAGCAAGGCGGCGCCGCATTTCTGCCCCCATCATATTTTCAGTCCTCGGGTACTCCCGATGCATCCACGCACTGCTGCCGCAGGGAGCCTGTTTCAACGAGGCCGTCTCGGCAGTCGCCGATGCATACAAGGAAAGCCGTGAGCAGGACGGGTACGATGTCGCGGCCGACCGAACAACGTCATGCTTTGGTCTTTGGGCGTGGAAAGGGGACCTGTCCCTGCAACCCGGCAAGCGCATGACCAAGCCGGATTTCGCGTACTGGATCTCGCCCAGCGGCGGACTTAAGGCTGCCGCCGCGCTCCTGCTGTTGCTTGATCGAGATGGTGCGAAACGTCGCGTGACGTCGAGGGGAGGGCGCGACACGACAGCTGCTAGTGGTCGAAATCCGACGCTTGGTACCCACCGTCAGGGTCCGCTACGGGTGGAGGGTGTGTAAAAACGCAGGCGCGCTCCGAAGTTGCAGAACAATCTTCTCTGCACGAGAAATTCCCGCCCTCCAAATGGCGACCCCAAGGCCAGCAGGGTGCTCTTTTCGATATCGGCAGGGAGTTCGAGAGAAGGTCCTTCTACCGCCTCCGCGTTTTGACACAGCGTCGGTGGGAAGCGGAAGTCAGCCGCTCGCCTCGAAGCGGACGTTCCGCATCCGACCCAAGCCAAACGCTCGGATAGCCGTCGGCGCTTCCCAGTGATGGTAATGCGTCGGCCGCCCGGCATCTTCCGGTCGGGGCGGAAATTCGTTGTCGGGCCCTCCTGAAACGACCTCGAAACTCCTGGCTGCTACCTCGTTCCAGTCACGAGGTAGGCATCATGCAGCGGTATCGAGCGCAAGCGTTTTCAGTGGCGGGTTGCACGATAGCTATCGCCGCCGCGGTTCTTGTAGCATCGGGCGCTCGCCTTGCCCCTAGCATAACATTTCCCGGCGGGGTCCTCTTCTTGATGCTCTTGCTGCACTCGTACTATTCGGCGATGCGGCCGTCACCCTTACTGGCAACGCTACTTGGTTCCCTTGCCATCACCATCATTGGCCTTTGTAGCGTCGGCGTCATCGCCCTGGCTAGTCTTCAGCTACGAATGCCACTCATAGACACACTGCTCGTGCGAGCCGACCATGCGCTTGGTTTCGATGCCGCTTCTGTGTCGAAGTTTCTGTCGCAGGATGGGACCATAGTAAATCTACTAACAATTGCCTATCAAGCTTCAATACCCTTAATCTTCGCTACGCTCATAGGTCAGTGTTTGATAAGTAATTATGATGAAGCTTGGTGCTTTAGTCTGAATATAATTGCAACGGCGTTCATCTGTTCTCTAATTGCCCTGATTGCTCCTGCTATCGGAGCTTTCGCCACGCTAGGGGTGTCAAGCGACGTAATCGCTCGCCTCCCTCTTGCTGGAAACTATCATCTTCCCGCGTTCCGCATTTTCTACAGCGCCGAACCGAGCGTGATCGATGTTACGCAGCTTCAGGGCGTAATCACCTTTCCTTCATTTCATACTGCGATGGCTGTGCTGACAGCTTACGCTTGGCGAAGGACCAACTGCATAGCTCAAATTTCTTGGGCTTGGGCTGTTGTTGTCGTTTTTTCAACAATCCCGATTGGTGGTCACTATTTAATAGACCTTCTCGGTGGATTGATTTTGAGCTTCTTTGTTGTCTGCGTCACAAAACACATCTATGCTTCAGACGGTCTTATCAAATCTGAATTTCCTGCAATATCTGGTGACAGGGTTCCCACCATACAATCCAGAAAATAAGAAAGCGTACAAACCATATGATCGATAATGGGGCCTCATAATTTTAATCGATGATCTGCAGATTTCGGAGTCATCTTACATATCGGAGCATATCGCGTGAGACCAAAGCAGATCCGAAAGCACAGCACGGACGGAAATGTGACAGTCGGGAAAGACTCTTGGGCAGCTGAATTCCTACTGATCCCTGGATTACTTTTTGTTGCGTATCTTTGGCTTGATTTAACGGACAGGCCCGCTTGGACGTCTCTTTCTATTGCGATAATAAAATTTGCTGCCGTTATAGGTTTTATATATTCAATGCTGGAAATACTAAAGTTACGATTTCGGCGAGCAGCGTCAATTTTCGTTGGGATAACTTTGATGTCTTTGAGCGCATATTTCTGCTCGAACACATTATTCGAGGCCCGACTTACAAAATTTGATCAGATCGTCGAAACGCAGCGCAACTCCCTTAATAACATCCAAGGTAACACTGTTCCTGAACCCTCCAAAAATTCTTCTCCGTTTAGAATGATAGTTCTTCTTGAGGGGACGCAGCTTAACTATTACGGAAACGGAGTTTATGAGTATGTTGTCTTCGATGAGACAGATCAGGTGGAGCGTCATCCGGAAACATTGATCGAATTTTTGCCATGCCAGGATCTTCTTTCTTAGCGATAAATAGCAATGCTAGAACAACTGTTGAAAAAATTTCCGGACATTACTATAGAGTAACTGAAACGGAACGAAATCGATAATTGCTGATTTATATTGCAGAAAACATAGTACTCGGCATTGATTTTATTTAAGTTCAAAATATGACGATCATCCGACGGCGTCTTATTCTATGTTGTTGGCGTTTTTATTTAGCACATCAAGTTTCTTTTACAATCTTTGTCTTGAATATTATTCATTATCGACACCAAGCGGAGTGGTGTTGTCTGGTTGCATATTGGTGCTGCTCAGAGGCAGACGGTCGCAAACCCGTCTGTTCCGGTCGTAGGTCATCGTCCGCCCAGCGGCCGGAAAGCGGACCTTCTGAGGGTCGGCGAGGGGTCGGAAGCGGCCCCTCGCTGCGGGTACCAAGCGTCGGATTTCGACCACTAGCTAAGGACGGTCTTCCTCAAGCGGCAAGTGTCATCCCTGCGAAATCGTCCTCGTCAGGGTCTGATCGCGCGGGCGCCGACCGTGGTGCACGCGCTGGAATGCCCACGGCGCGACCCCACTCAAAGGGAGCACAGCATGGCCGGTGAACTGACTGACTGATTTTGGGCTATCCGAATTATAGTTTGGAATGCCTGCTGGGCATCCCACCTGTCTCCGAACTGTTTGACCTCGCCTGAGGCCACGCGAGCGGCCGGGCGAAGATCCGCGATCGACGACGGCGCGGACGCAGGGCGTGTCGCAAACGCGCATGCGCCTCCGTTCACGGGTCGTTAGCCATACCCGTCGAACTTGCGGCTCCGATCCGGAGCCGGCCCATGATCGTGAAGGGCCTGTCGCAAGCCGTCCCGAAGGCCGCAGGAAAGGCGAGAACCGCCCCGGTTTCAGATTTCGTTAACCGGTTGAAGTCCGAAGCAGACCCCGAGCAGCCGGTTCGGCTCGCGCACGGTCCACGCGCCGGCAAAGCCGAAGCCCTTGCGCAGCCACAGCATCGCCTCGAAGCCACAGATCGTGCGCCGGGCCGTGTTGAACGAGCGGAAGCCAACCACCCGCGGCATGGGGCGTTTCACCCGGAAGTGGTCGCTCTCGATGCCCTGCTGCAGGTGCTTGGTGACGTAGTGGGTCGGCGTCCGGGGTAGCAGGCCCTCGTCCCGGCTCTCGGCGATGGCGGATGGATAGGGGCCGGCGCCATCCGTGCCGATGCGGTGTAGCGCGACGATCTGGATGAGAGCCGAGCGACAATCAGGATGAGAGACCGGT